>JABDAD010000005.1 GCA_013289335.1 Alphaproteobacteria bacterium
CATGTATAGTATAGATTTTAATTTTTTTATTGGAAATAATATATTCAGAATAAAGTTCTTGCGCCTTTTTTAGTTTTTTTACTACTTGACACTTCCCCAAATTTTTCTTCTAATTCTTTTTTAACCTCATCTTCTGAAAGTTTCGACCAGCGATAAAGAGAATGATTTATCCGGGAAAACATTTCTCCACGTGCAGCTTTGGTGAAAGTCAAACACAGTATAGATTCCGGGTTAATTCCTTCAAGCAGTAAATTTAGCACTCTATCTGTAAGGATTTTGGTTTTTCCAGTTCCTGCAGATGCGCTCACCCATGCCGAATAGCTTGGAGATTTAGCTTTAAAAATATCGTCTTTCATTGATCATGTCTGTGAGGATCGTGTATCTCGCTCTGAATTGACCTAACCCATGGATTTTTTTCTGTTTCTTGCGAATCTTTTATCTTTTTTTGCTCCTGAAATTCCTTATTTATTGCTCCGCTTGGTGGAGTAAGCTTGTCATCTGATACAGTATGAAAACTATGCTGCATTTTTTTCCGCAATACTCTTTATATCTTTTGCAATTTCTTCTTTATCTGATGTAACAGCTTGTGCATCTAATAAAATTGATTGTTCTAGAAGTAATTTATGTATCTCAAGCTCCTCAAGCTGGTGTCTTGAAAGATCGTCTGCCATTCTTAATGTTTTATCTTCTGGAACAAGTTTACCAGATTTATCTAAAATTAATTTTACCTTAAATTGAGATACTTTTTTCATTGCTCTATCTTGCTCTGTCCCCTGCAAAACACGTGACTTATGAAGTAATCTACCTAGAGACAATATTGATTCGGGCTTAAATTTAGATTTTTCTTCATCTATCGATTTTTCCTTCTTTTGTTCTGCCTCGATAGCTTCTTTTAGTGAAAGCGAAGAAAGATTTATTTCTTTAGCCCCTAACAAACATGTATAAAGATCATGGTCACTTTTTGTACTGATAGCATGTTTTTTATCAAATGGAACGTGATCTTCTTCTGAAAGCTTCATTTCTTCTCTGTCAGACTTGTCATTAAGAGATGATATAAGCTGCTTGTTATTGGGAGCATAATCATGTATGAAGTCCCTTGTTATTCTAACAATGTAGGCAAGTTCCTCTCTAGACGAAGCGTAAGAAATACTTTTGATCAGAGATGTAATAAGGCCGGTCATATTGGCATAATGCGCTTTTTCCTGGTTATCTTTTTCCAGTGAAGAAGAGCTTGCCTGATCTGTAGAGCTTTCTAATATTTTTGACATAAAATTAGAATTTTTTTTCATTATAACATATTATTCTGTTCCATTAATTAAAAGATGAAAAAACACAACGTTTATGAAAGAAAATGTCTTTTTTGATACATTTAGGCACTGATACTGTGTTAAAGGTCAAGTATTAGATGTGGATTAAATATATCCATTATTTATCAATCTATTTGGCCAATATTCCGTCTCATATTCTAATCCTATAATCCTTGCCTCGTGCATATAAGATCCTATTAGTTCACAATATCTATCGCATTTTTTGTTACATAACTCTGTAACTAAAGAGAAAATTGTGGGATTATGTCCAATCACTAACGCTTCTGATAAATCACTGTCTATCATATGAACAATTATTTCTAAAATATCAGCAGTAGATCCTGAATAAATTTTCTCCAAATATTCTACCTTAACATTTGTATTGGATTCTAAAATATACGAACAGGTTTCTACAGTTCTTATCGAAGTCGAGCATAATATTAATTCAATGTTGCAATAAGTGGAAATAAATTTTGCCGCTTCTATAGCCTGTTCTTTTCCTTTATTACTTAGTACCCTGCTGAAATCATCAGTAATGATAGAAGATGCTTCGGCATGACGCATTAAGTATAATTTCTTCATTTTAATTTATTTTGAATTAAATTTATAGTTTCTTTAATCCCATAAAGCTTAATAAATGAACCAAGTCTTGGACCTTCTTCCTGTCCAAGCAATATCATATAAATTTCTTTAAAAAAATCTCTTAAGTTTGCATAATTTTCTTCTGTTCCTATTGCAAAAATAGTATTTTGGAGTTCTTCAGCTGTAACATTATAATCAATTTTTGATAGAAAATTTTCAATTTTACTTAGCATAATTTTTTGCTGCTCATTCGGTTGTAAATAAATTTTCTTTTGTTTTATAATGTCATTGTAATAATTGACAGCAAATCCGACTAAATCATCTAGGAAAGGAGCTGAGTTTGGTGTTGCTTCTGGCGCATATTTTGAAATAAAACCCCATAAAATCGCTTTATCATCTGGATTACAGACCGATGCTAGATTTAACAAAAGAATAAAAGAGAGACCATAATTTTCTATTTCAGGAACCTCACCATTATGAATATGATAAAGTGGGTTAGAGATTTTTTTAGTAAAATCTACCTCTAGATGATATTTTTTGTTAAATGTTATATATTCATCAACATTCTTAGGAATAACATCAAAATGAAGCCTTTTTGCTTTCGTTGGGGATTGATACATAAATAGACTAAGGCTTTCAAGCGTTGCATATGTAAGCCATTCATCTATTGTGATACTATTTCCCTTGGATTTTGAAATTTTTTGTCCTTCTTCGTTTAAAAATAATTCATAAAAAAACTGTACAGGTGCTTTTCCTCCAAGAATTTCTGCTATTTTTGAGTAAAGTTCTGCGTTTGGCTTATGATCTTTTCCATACATTTCATAATCGACATCGAGCGCAGCCCACCTCATCCCAAAGTCTGGTTTCCATTGTAATTTACATTTACCTCCTGTAACTATTGTTTCAACTAATTCTCCTGATTTATTTCTATATTCAATAGTTTTTTTATTTCTATTGATACTCTCGATTGGAACTTGCAGTACTTTTCCTGTTTCTGGGCAAATTGGCATGAATGGCGAATATGTCGCTCTTCTTTCATCTCTAAAAGTTGGAAGCATTAGATTCATTATTTCTTCATATTTGTCCATAACTTTCAGTAGCATTTCATCAAAATCACCTCTTTTATAGCATTCAGTAGAACTTCTAAATTCATAATCAAAACCAAATTTATCTAGAAAAGATTTGAGTTTTGCATTCATGTAGTGACCATAGCTTGCTGTTTCCATGAATGGGTCAGGCACAGAAGTAAGAGGCATGTCCAAATATTCTAATAACATTTCTTGCTTTGGAACATTAGTTGGTACTTTTCTAAGCCCATCCATATCATCAGAAAAACATATGAGTTTTGTTGGTATATCACTTAATTTCATAAATGCATTCCTTACCATGGTAGTTCTTGCAACTTCACCGAATGTCCCAATGTGCGGAAGACCCGATGGTCCATACCCTGTTTCAAATAAAACATAACCTTTTTTTTTTGGTATAGTGTATTTTATGTGCTCTAAAATTCTAATTGCTTCTTCAAAAGGCCAAGCTCTTGAAGCTCTTGCTTGCTCAAAAAAATTTGTCATGATATCATTTGCTTTGTTGTATTTTGTATAATACCAATTTAATCTAAACTATTGTACAACGGAAAAATAATTTAAAATTAGTAATATGTCAATTTTCTATAATGCTTTTCTCAAGTACAAGTGGAAACTGGTATTTGCAATATTTGTAATAATGAGTTCTTGTATTTTAATTTCAGCTTTATTTATAGATTATTATTTAGGTTTTGATTCTTGTGAATTATGTATATACGAAAGGATCCCATATGTTGTAATTTTATTAACTAGCATTGCATCATATTTTGTAGTAAATCATAGATTCAGAACTTTTACGCTGTATATAATAGGCTTTACCATATTTATAGGGCTCAGTATTGCTATCTATCATACTGGTATTGAACTTAATTGGTGGAGTCCTACGACAAAATGCACACCACAAATAGTTATCAAAGATGATACAACATACGATGATTTTATGCATCAAATAAATGAGGCAAAAGTTGGAGATTGTACTAAAGCTGCGTTCAAGATTATGGGGCTTTCTCTCGCCGAGATAAATATTGTTGTAAATTTAATATTACTAATAATTATAGTGAAACTAATAAAATTTAATGCAAAAACCAAGGTTTAGAAAAAATAAGTTAATAGAAGAGATGATCAGAGTAGACCATGCTGGTGAATATGGTGCAAGTAGGATCTATACCGGTCAGATAGATAAGATCTCTTCAAAAAACGAAAAAATAAAAATAAAATATATGTACGAGCAAGAACTTGTGCATCTAAGGTACTTTGAAGATAGAATGAGACAAAGAAGAATCAGACCCACATTACTTATGCCTCTCTGGCATGTATTTGGTTATATGCTCGGTTCATTTTCAGCTCGCCTTGGTTCAAAATCAGCGATGATATGTACAGAAGCGGTGGAAACTGTTATTGACGTTCATTACGAAAAACAAAAAGCTCTTTTGACAGTTTTTGGTATTGAACGCGAGATACTTAATTCAATAAGTAAATTTCAGCAAGAAGAATTAGAACATAAGGAAGTAGCATTAGATTATACTACAAATCTTACATTTAGAGATAAATTATTATTAAATTTTACTAAAGCAATATGTAAGGTAGCTATATTTATAAGTAAAAAGATCTAGACAATTGAATTAAGTTTATGTATAAAATCTACTCAGTTTTCAGATATCCGGTATTTAATAGTGAATTTACTTGGATTAAGATACTAGACGCGCCGAGAGATACCTATAAGAAAATAGAAAAACGAGGAACAACGACGCAACTCAATTCAAGTTAATTCACTATAAAGGAAAATTGGGAAAATGGCTCGGTAGCTCAGTTGGTAGAGCAAAGGACTGAAAATCCTTGTGTCGCCGGTTCGATCCCGGCCCTGGCCACCATCTTTGTAATAACTCTTCTAGAAAATCTTATTAATTTTGCTATAATATAGAAAAAATATCTTGCAGAAGCCAAAACAATTGTTTAGTTTTTTTATAGAAGAAAGTAATTGTGTAATGAAAAACATATTATTGCCATACTATAAGGAAAATTCCTACAGCAAATACATCTCTAAAATTACGGGCATGTATTGTATTGGCATTCTGCTTTTCGTATTTATTACAATTGCATCCCTGTCCATAAGTAGTTATGTTGTAAATAAGCTGGCTTTTGATTTTTATCCGAATGATTCAACTATTCTGAACTCAGATCAAACTACAGAATCAGAAAATCTAAATTTTACAGAAGTTATAGTAAAAAAGGGAGATACTCTCGGGAAGATATTTTCGAATCAACAGATGTCTTCATATGAAGCAACCTCTATTCTACAATCTATAAAAAAATCAAATATCAATATAACACTAAAGCCAGGACAGTTAATTACATTCGATTATAATGTATCTGATAAAGAATTAAGCGACGATGCTTTGAATGATTATCTCTTAAAAGAAGTTACCATTGAAGTAGATAAAGCACATAATATTGTTATTTCAAAACTTGATGGAAAGTTTGTTGTAAAAGATATTACAATTTCTCTAAAGAAAATGCTTGTTAAGTACAATGTAGCTATTAATAATAGCTTTATAAAATCATTAACAAGCATAGGAATTAGTGCAGCTAATGTTCAAGAATTGGTTAATGCTTATAGTTATCAAGTTGATTTCCAGAGAAGTATAAAATCTGGGGACACTATAAGTATTCTTACTGAAAAATTTTATAGTGAAGATGGTGAATTTGTTCGTGGAGGCAAGGTTGTGTACTCTTCTTTAAATCTTTCGGGAAAGACTTATAATATATATTGGTATAAAGATCAGAAGTCTGGCAATGGACAATATTACTCAGAAAACGGGAAAAGTGTAAAAAGAAATCTTCTGAGAACGCCGATAAATGTTGCGAGAATTTCTTCAAACTTTGGAAATCGTCATCATCCTGTTTTAGGTTATACAAAGATGCACAAAGGTGTAGATTTTGCTGCTCCTAATGGTACCCCGATATACGCCGCAGGTGATGGTGTTATCACCGAAGCAGGTTATAGAGGTGCTTATGGAAATATCGTAAGGATAAAACATAGTTCAAGTTTAGCAACAGCCTATGCTCATGCTAGTAAGTTTGCGAATAATATAAGACCAGGGACCAAAGTCAAACAGGGACAAGTCATAGCATATGTAGGATCCACAGGAAGAACCACAGGCTCTCATTGCCATTTTGAAGTTCTAATAAATGGCAAACATGTAAACCCAACTTCTGTACAAACTGTACCGGGGCAAGAACTGAAAAATGATGCTCTAAAATTATTTCATTCTCATAAGCAATATCTTCAAACACAATCAGAAAAAATTGCTCCAGGCACACCTATTGAAGTTTTTGAGTCCTAACTCTAAGAATAGATTTAGTACACTTAACATTATCAGTCATCCCGCATTTAAGTGGGATCCATCTAAGAAAATGGACCCCTGCTTTCGCGGATAACTATAGTCAATTACTTTGAATACAGAACGTAATCCAAATTGAATAACTATATAATATTTTTTTTGTTATAAAAAAATCATAGTATCGCTATTATAGAAAAATTCAGGGTTATGCAACTTTACATCAACCACTATACCGAGCATAGCTGGATTATCTAACACATCACTTGAATACAACACTTCATATGGACTAAATGTCTCATCTGAAAGTCTAGTAGAACTCATCGATGGCGACAATAAAAACGGAGTGGTGGCACCTAATTTTTCTCTTATTGATGGAGTCACACACCTGGACATAGCACTCGGTGTAGCAGAACTTGCCATGGAATAATAATCTGAAAGCTCATCTGCTGAAATCATTTTACGATGTCCTGGACTAGAAGAACGATCTCCACCATTTAGCAACAAATCTTCCAAAATTATATGATTAATAGCATCACCCCAATCAAATAGACCAGACTTATCACATTTCGTATCTGGAGAACTCGGTGGAGCTTTTGGCATTATAGGTTCATCACTTTCTCTTTCTTCAAACAGTAATTGTTTTTCACGCCAGCTATTCATTACCTTCTCCTCGTCAAGAGTTTTCAATCCTATATTGTCATCATCCCAATCCAAGTTTATTTTCGATCGCTCTTTCATTTTCTCGTTCTCTTCTACAATTTTCGCATCCCAATCTTCGCTTATATCTTCTATTGTCCTAGAGCTTGCATGCTTGAAAAGTTCTGCATCAAATTCTTCAGGTATATAGCCCCAACTATCTACCTCTTCTTTAGATAATTTTACAGAAGCAAATGGCGTATCAGCTCGTTTCCTTGGCGCAGATGGAAATGATACATCAACAGTTTCTTCTGACTTTACATGCTCTGAAATATATGGTTCACTTCCAGTATTAAACGCTAAACCAACAATAACAACAGAAGATGGATTACGTATATCGTAAAATTCTTCATCACTAGATGAAGAACTACGACGCACAGGAAAATCAACATTCTTATCTTCATCACACAAAAATGGAGTACCCATACGTTCTCCTACCTTTGTCATCACAGAACCATAACGTGTCTCACCTGCTTGCTTAGGTTCTAGAGCAATAGCGATTACTCCTTCGGCAGACGTATCAGCACGCCCTCTTTCATAACCCGTAGCTGGGTATATACTTCCATTGATGCTGTAAACACTACCTTCCGTCTCAGTATCAATGTTTACAGGAGTTTTTACACTACTGTCAGCTACCTTTATAGCAGTAACTACAGTCTCTCCTGGTGTGTAAACTTTGTGATTATTTATGCAAGAAGTAAGAAATTTTCTTATTTTAGACATATAACCTCCTTGTTTAATGGTTAAGGACTTAACCATCTTTTGATTGTACTGTAATCGCTAGAAAAGGCACAGAAATTTCTTAGGAGATTAAGCTACTTATTTTACATTAATTAGCACAATTTTATTCTTATCAAGTAATAGATTATTCAAGCTATAGTTGATAGAATCTTATAAGAAAACGTACTTTTACAAATAAAGTGTTGTTGCATATTTACAATATTATATTAACGCACCTAGTAAGTTTGGTAATATATATTATAAAAATTACTTAGATTTATTCATTATTCTTTAGATATTACATCATTATTTTCTAAAATAACCATAGAATCATCCTCACCGTCAGTTTCTGCAGAAGCAGTTAAAGAGGCTGAAACAACATATTCTTCATGGTTCGTCTTAAATAATATCACACCACTCGTACTCCTACCAGTGATCCTTATATCATCTAACGGGCACCTTATCAACTTACCAAGATTCGTTATCAACATTATCTCCTGTGACACCGTCACAGGCATCGATGCTACAACAACCCCAGTTTTGTCATTTACAGCCATATTAACAATACCACTGCCGCCCCTATTCGTAACCCTATACTCATAAGCAGAACTAACCTTACCTATGCCATTCTCTGATACGGTTAATATAAATTCCTCGGACTTAGCTAAAGTAACTAATCTCTCAGCAGAAATACCAATATCCTTCTCTGATCCCAAAGACTCAACCGAAATAGATCCATCAGCAAGCATCTTACGAGATGTAGCAGAAATCGATAAATATCTCTCTCTCTCCTCATAATCACACTCAATACCATGAAGAACTGCCATGCTTATAACATAATCATCGCCTGAAAGTCTAATCCCACGAACACCATCAGATGTCCTGCTCTTAAAAAGCCTAACAGATTGCACAGGAAACCTAACAGCCTTACCACAACGAGTCGCAAGCAATATATGGTCATTCTCATTACATACCATAACACCAACTAAGCTATCCCCACTCTCAAGCCTAATCGCAATCTTCCCATTCGCCTGAATCTTCTTAAAATCCGATAAATCATTCCTACGAACATTACCAAACTTCGTAGAAAACATAATATTTAAATCATCCCATTCATTCATATCCTCAGGCAAAGGCATAATATTCGTTATCTTCTCACCATCACTAAGCCTTAAAATATTCACAAGAGGCCTACCCTTACTCTGAGGATTCCCAAGCGGAAGCTTATATAATTTAAGACTATAAACCTGCCCCAAATTCGAAAAAAATAACATCGGTGTATGTGTACTACCAATAAATAAGCGAGTAATAACATCGTCATCATGCATACTGAGGCCAGACCTCCCCTTACCACCACGCTTCTGAGCACGATAACTGGAAAGAGGAACACGCTTAATATAACCCCCCAAGGTTACAGTCACAACCATATCTTCTCTCTGAATCAAATCTTCAATGTCATACTCATATTCTGATACCTCAATTGAAGTCCTCCTCGGAGTCGAAAATTCCTCCTTCACTTGCAATAGCTCATCTCTAATAATATTCAATAATCTCTCCCTAGAAGACAAAATCTCAAGATAATCCGTAACCTCAGCCCTAAGAACAACCAAATCATCATCTATCTTCCTCTTTTCCATAGCTGTAAGGCGTTGCAAACGCATCTCGAGAATCGCTCTCGCCTGAACTTCAGTCATGTAGCATCCTCCATTCTCAACCAAAACAGCCCTATCATCCACAAGCTTAATAAGATCATAAATCTCAGCAGCATCCCAAACCCTCTCCATAAGCTGCCTTCTAGCATCCTGCGGATCAGATGCGCCACGAATAAGCTTCACAACCTCATCAATATTATTAACAGCTACCCTCAAACCAACTAAAATATGTGAACGATCCCTCGCCTTATTAAGCAGGTAAATGGTCCGCCTCGTAACCACTTCTTCCCTAAATTGTAAAAATGCATGTAAAACTTCATTAAGCTTCAAAACCCTCGGCATCGTACCATCAAGTGCCAACATAATAACACCGAAACTTGTCTGAAGCTGCGTAAACTGATAAATCTGATTCAATACAACCTCAGAAGTAGCATCCCTCTTTATCTCTACAACAACTCTAACCCCTTGCTTATCACTCTCATCTCTTAAATCAGAAACCCCCTCTATCCTCTTCTCATTCACAAGCTCAGCAATCTTCTCAATCATCCTAGCCTTATTTACCATATACGGCACTTCAGTAATTATTATCGCTTGCTTATTATTCGATATATCCTCAATATGAGCCTTACCTCTTATCGTAATACTACCCCTGCCAGTCTCATAAGCAGACCTAATACCTCCATGACCCAAAATAGAACCCCCAGTCGGAAAATCAGGACCCTTTATAAATTGCATCAATTCTTCAATAGAAGCTTCAGAATTGCCTAATAAATAACAACAAGCATCAATTACCTCACCTAAATTATGCGGAGGAATGTTCGTAGCCATACCTACCGCAATACCACCAGAACCATTAACTAATAAATTCGGAAACATAGCAGGAAGTACCCTAGGCTCACTCTCCGAACCATCATAGTTCGATACAAAATCTACAGTCTCCTTATCTAAATCCTCAAGAAGCTTATGTGCAACCTCTTCTAAACGCGACTCAGTATACCTCATCGCGGCCGGAGAATCACCATCCATAGAACCAAAATTACCCTGACCATCCACTAAAGGAAGCCTCAAAGAAAATTCCTGCGCCATCCTAACTAACGAATCATACACAGCGCCATCACCATGCGGATGATACTTACCTATAACATCTCCTACTACCCTAGCACACTTCCTATATTGCTTATTATAATGATATCCAGACTCAAACATCGCATACAAAATCCTACGATGAACAGGCTTTAAACCATCCCTAACATCCGGTATCGCTCTACTTACAATCACACTCATAGCATAATCTAAATATGACCGCTTCATCTCATCGGATATATTAATAGGTACTAAGCCCTTAACACTACTCTCTCCCACCATTTCATTCCCCTAAAATTTCTAAACTACAAACTAAACAAAAACTAAACTTTATGCAAGAATACATTCAATATGTGATAATATACTTTCAATATTTGGCATGATGATTCCTTAGTTTATCCATTTTTACAATAAAATTTGTCATACCTTCTACAAAAATTATAATTAAGGTTTTTATTTTTAATAATAATTAATGTTAATTAATATATAAAAGATGATCTTCTCACTATTTTCATCTCTTAACTTGCGTACTTTACTTCATTGCCCTACCCTCCCTTATTTAGTCTAGTAGATTCATCTAGCGACCTAGATAGAAAATTACAAATCCTAGATACGCTTGCAAAGCACGCAACAAATCGAATAGGAATTCATGATATCATATGTTTCCAGAATGGAAATGGAAGGCATGCAAAATAATGATTGATTTTATTTACTAAATCTTAAAAATAACTGGAATTGTTTGCGTTAAAAGTATCTAATACACTATAGTGGCGTTGTAAACTTAGAAAGTTTTTGAATTTCATTAAGAATTTTATAATATTTTTTATTTCTCTAAACGTTTTTTTAGTAGTAATTTATGGTAGAATGATTTTATATCCGAAAGCGAATAATCTCCCTCATATGAAGCATCGCAAGCCACAATTTTCTTCAAATAAAAATTTATTTCGTCTTTCTCAATCTCTTCTGAATCAGATAATTTTTCTACACTTTTTTCGATTTCTTTTTTTATCGAAAATATATAATTATATGCTCCTTTAATTTTTTTGAATACTACTGGGATATCCTCCGGCTTTAATACCAAAATAGCCACTACCAAAACAACTAATATCTCAGAAAAAGACATAATTCACATTAATTTTCTATGTTTAAATTTTTGATTTTCCATATCAACCCCATGAGTTTTTAGCATATATTCATGATAATCATGATAATTCCCTTCAAACCATGAAGCATTACCTTCTTGATCATAAGCAATTATATGAGTTGCGATTCTATCTAAAAACCATCTATCATGACTTATCACCATAACGCAACCAGCAAAATCAAGAATTGCTTCTTCTAAAGCACGTAGTGTATCAACATCCAGATCATTTGACGGCTCATCAAGAAGTATAACATTTGCTCCTTCTTTGAGTAATTTCGCTATATGAACTCTGTTTCTTTCGCCACCAGAAAGCTGTCCGACTTTTTTTTGCTGATCACCTCCTTTAAAGTTAAAAGCTGAGCAATATGCTCTACTCTTAACAATCCTATCTCCTAAATACATCTCTTCAAGTCCATTAGATATTTCTTGCCATACTGTTTTACTATCGTCTAAGTGATCTCTTGATTGATCAACATAACCGAGTTTAACTGTGGGACCTACTCGTAATGTTCCTGAATCATGCGTTTCTTTTCCATTGATCATTTTAAATAACGTGGTTTTGCCAGCCCCATTTGGCCCAACTATACCAACAATAGCGCCTGCAGGGACTTTAAATGAAAAACCATTTAAAAGCTGCTTACCATCAAAACTTTTTGATAATTCAGTTGCTTCTATCACCAAGTCTCCGAGCCTTGGGCCATTCGGTATAATGATCTGAGCTGCAGTAACAATTTTCTCTCTAGATTTGCTCAATAATTCCTGATAAGCCGTTATACGAGCTTTACTTTTAGCTTGCCTTGCTTTGGGAGATTGTCTGATCCACTCAAGCTCCGTACGAAGCAATTTAGCTCTATCGCTCTCTTCTTTATCTTCTCCTTGTAGTTTTTGATGTTTTTGCTCAAGCCAAGCCGAATAGTTTGAATGCCAAGGAACACATTCACCACGATCAATTTCAAGAATCCAATCTGTGACATTATCTAGAAAATATCTGTCATGTGTAATGGATACAACAGTACCTTTGTAATCTTTTAAGAAATTCTCAAGCCATGATACGGACTCTGCATCTAAATGATTTGTTGGTTCATCAAGCAACAACATATCTGGTTTTTCAAGCAGAAGCTTACATAAAGCAACTCTTCTACGCTCGCCACCTGAAATTTTTGTAACATCAGCATTTTTTGTTGGACATCTAAGAGCATTCATTGCTATCTCAACTTCTCTCTCTAGATTCCACAAATCTCCAGCGTCTATTTTCTCTTGTAAATCTGCTTGTTTAGCCAGAAGATCATTCATTACATCTTCTGTCATTTCTTCTGCAAATTTAGCGCTTATTTCGTTGAATTGGTCTAAAAGAGCCTGTTTTTCAGAAAGACTTTCCATAATATTCTCAAAAACATTTTTTTTGGTATTAAGATGAGGTTCTTGTGGCAAATACCCAATTTTGATGCCATCTGCCACCCAAGCTTCACCGTCGAATTCTTTATCAACTCCAGCCATAATTCTAAGTAATGTAGATTTACCAGCTCCATTATGGCCAATAATCCCAATTTTTGCTCCTGGTAGAAACGAAAGCCAGGTTTCTTTTAGAATTTGCTTACCATTAATAGTTTTGGTAAGACCCTTCATAACATAGACATATTGATAAGACATTATATTCCTTTAAATTATTAGTTCATGAGCAAAATAACACTATGCTACAAATATATCAAATATTTGTTTTCAACATCTTTCATTGAACTTTTTACATCTGAGCGAACGCCAAGTAAAACAAACATCTGGGTAGTCTAAAATAGCTTTCGTAAATTTTCTAATACAATAATCATGGTCAACAATAGATTTTGTTATAGGAAAATTATATTTTAGTTAACAACATTAACTTATACATCTAGATTCTGTACATTAAGAGCATTCTCTTGTATAAAATCTCTACGCGGCTCGACTACACTGCTCATCAAAGTAGAAAACACATCTTCCGTTTCATCTATATCCCCCATTTTAACTTGTAGCAAAGTACGTTTTGCAGGATCCAAAGTGGTTTCTGCTAGTTGTTCTGAATTCATTTCACCAAGACCTTTAAATCTTTGAATTGACAAACCTTTCTTCCCTGCTTCTATAATTTTTCCTAGCAAATCTGTGGGGAGCAAGATTGTTGTATCATTATCTTTAATGATGAGCCTTACAGGTGCTTTAAAGTATATTGCTATTAGTTCTGAAATCCTTGTAAGTTGGTGAAAATCTGATGAAGATAATTGGTGATCATGTAGTGTTAATGTTTGTTTAACGCCACGTACTTGACGGAAAAATTCTGTATGGCTCATATCTTTCTTAGCATACCACATAGATTTGTCAGGGTCAGAATTAATATTATTTAAAGCTTCTAAAACAGAAGTAAGTTTTGACTCTATTTCTGTGGGTTCAAGAGCGGAGTTAATGGCAAGACATTCTATTATTTCTTTATTATATCTTTTTCCTAACTGATTTAAAATATTTGAAAATTTTGTAATATTAGTTAGTAATTCAACAAATTCTGCCCCAATAATTTCTCTATCATGTGTAATAATTTTAGAATCCGTACTACCAGCAGAAATTAGATACTCTTCCAACATTTTATCATCTTTTAAGTAAAGTTCATTCCCGCCTCTCTTAATTTTATATAAAGGGGGATTTGCTATGTAAAGATACCCTTTCTCAATAATTTCTTTCATATGTCTATAAAAAAATGTAAGAAGCAATGTCCTGATGTGTGATCCATCAACATCAGCATCTGTCATAATGATGATTTTGTGATATCGTAATTTTTCTATATTAAAATCTTCTTTTCCTATTCCAGAGCCAAGTGCGCATATCAATGTCCCTACTTGTTCTGAATTAAGAATTTTATCAAATCTAGATCTCTCTACATTCAGAATCTTACCACGAAGTGGCAAGATAGCCTGGGATTTACGGTCTCTACCCTGCTTTGCCGTACCTCCCGCTGAGTCACCCTCAACAATAAATAACTCAGATTTTGCAGGATCTTTTTCTTGGCAATCTGCTAATTTCCCCGGAAGACTTGAGATTTCAAGCGCTGATTTTCTACGTGTTAAATCTCTTGCTTTTCTTGCAGCTTCTCTTGCTATCGCAGATTCTAAAATCTTGTTTACAATTGTTTTTGCTTCTGCAGGATGTTCTTCAAACCATTTCAGAAGTTTTTCGTACACATTAGTTTCTATAACCGGTCGCACTTCTGAACTTACAAGCTTATCCTTTGTTTGAGATGAAAATTTTGGATCTGGAACTTTAACAGAAACAACACATGAAAGACCTTCTCTTGCGTCATCTCCTGTAAAAACAATCTTACTCTTCTTATTTAATCCAGAAATCTCTATATACTGGTTAATTGCTCTTGTTACACCAGCTTTAAAGCCTATTAAGTGTGTTCCTCCATCTCTCTGACGAATATTATTTGTAAAACATAATATATTTTCATGATAAGAATCATTCCATTGAAGAGAAACTTCTGTACTAATACCACTTTTTGTATCTGAAGCACTAATACTGATAATTTGATGAACTGGAATTTTACTTCTATCTATATATTTAACATAAGCTTCAACTCCACCTTCATAAGCTAAATCAGAGATTTTTTGCTCATCTTCTCTGTTATCTGTTAATATTATTCTTACTCCAGAATTTAAAAATGCCAATTCTCTCAGACGGTGTTCCAATATCGAAAAATTAAATTCTATATTAGTAAAAGTAGTGGTTGATGCAAAAAATGTAACTTCTGTACCAGTTTTTTGTCCACAATTACCCACAATATCAAGAGGAGCTTCAGAATCACCATTACGAAACCTCATAAAATGCTCTTTGCCATTCCTAAAAATTCTAAGCTCTAACCAGTCTGACAATGCATTTACAACTGATACACCAACTCCATGGAGACCACCTGAAACTTTATACGAATTTTGATCAAATTTACCGCCAGCGTGAAGCTGAGTCATTATTACTTCTGCAGCAGAAATACCCTCCTCTGAATGAATATCAGTTGGTATACCCCTACCATTATCTTTAACAGTTACTGATCCATCTTTATTTAAAATAACATCAACCCTATCGCAATAACCTGCTAAAGCTTCATCTATCGCATTATCTACAACTTCATATACCATGTGATGAAGCCCACTACCATCATCAGTGTCTCCTATGTACATTCCTGGGCGTTTTCTTACAGCCTCAAGACCTCTTAATACCTTAATTGAGTCTGCTCCATATTCTTGAGCGATTTCTGGCTCTTCATTGCTTGATATCATACTATTTCATACTTGTTATTCATGCGCCGTAGTATATAACATTTAAGTACATTATCACAAGCAAAATAACTGGTAAAATCTATGACTCTTAAAAGCACATATAAATACAAAAGAATTTTAGAAATAAATGATCTTATTGATCAATATGATGCTTTTATTTTTGATATTTGGGGGGTGTTTCATGATGGTGGTGATCTATTTAAAGGCGTAGCAACACTTATAAATGAATTACAAAAAATAAAAATTGTTCGTATAATTTCAAATGCACCAAGATTAAGAACCACGACGGCTGAGATGCTTATTAAATCAGGTATGAATATAGACCCAAATTCTTTATGGACCTCTGGAGAAATTGCTAGGATTATGATGAGAGATGCAAAAAAGTACTTGGGCTTGAATTCTTTAACAATCTATCAACCTAGAAGAGAGTCTAATTTAGAGATTCTTAACGATCTTAATGTAAAAATTACAGATAGACCTGAAGATGCAAACTTAATACTTCTTACAGTATTTCAAGATATGCATGAAGATGCTAGCAAAACAATAGAATCTCTCAAAAAAGCAGCTTCACTTAAGATCCCAGCCCTATGTGCTAACCCAGATGTAGAAGTTATGCATATGGGGTCCATAAGGCGATGCGCAGGATATTTTGCTAAAATATATAACGAACTAGGTGGAAAAATTATATATTCTGGAAAACCAGAAAAACTTATTTTTGAACATTGTTTTGAAACTTTTGATAAATCCAAAAAAGCTTTGATGGTTGGCGATACTTTTAGCACTGATATTGAAGGAGCAGCTCTTTTTGGTATTGATTCAGCTCTTGTTACATCAGGCAATGTTGCAAGAGCCATTGCAACATTAGAAATAAAGGATGAACTTGAAGCAATAAACAAAATATGTTCCAAAGAAAAATATCAACCAACACATATTGTTAGAACAAAGAAGCTGTGACCATAATAATAGCGCATATCGTTAATGAAAGCTCTCCAAAGCACATGGTAAAAGTCTAGTATCAAATCTTCTAATGTTACACACTTTTTATTAGGAAAAATATTTTGTACTAAAGTTGTTTTACCAGATTGCCTAAGACCAGTTATTGTCACCACTGGAAATTAGTGTCTATGCCTCTGCTATAGTCAATTAACTTGGATATGGAACTAGAAGCAACGAGTAAGCCTATGGCACTACATGGTCATGATTAAATCTTCCAGCAAGTTCAATTGATGCCTCAGATGAATAAAAGTCAGGCAACCATTTTTCTTCCCGATTGTGCGAGCGAGGAGCAGAATATTGGGAATGATCATGTAAAGGATTAACGTAGGTTGTTGCATCATGCCACTCTTGTACAACAGCTACATCTGCATTATTAATAACTGCTGGAGCCTTATTATTTTTGCAATATTTTTTACAAAAATAACAAAAGCCACCTGCAATTAACACTCCTATGGCAATGAGAATTCCATTACCAACGTCATTATTCTCCATACTAAATCCACCTATGGGACTAGGAGATAAACTTTGTGTTGGGGTATAATAGATTGGATCATACATCACACGCCTCCTTTCAAATAAGAAGTTAAACATGGGTTGCTGGAATACAAGTAAGATACTACAATTATCGATCTAGTTCTGAAGTAATGATAAAACTCAAAATTTTGTATTAATATTGCTAAATATGTAGGTGGCAAATAGTAATTTATTTTGATATTAAAAAAGCTACCAAGAAAATTTCCAACGAAATCAAACACTTCATATTCAAGGTTATTAACAATAATAGTGTATCACCTTACAATATAAATTACTATACTGCTACACTGCTTTACCTAGAAAAATATAAATCATGTGACATATGGCAGATTTCAGAGAGTAGTATGAGCATTATAGCAAATGTAAGATAGAAATATAAATAAACCTTACAAATAATACACAACTTTTCTATCAAAAGCTTAACTAAAAGATAAAGACAATTAGTCCTAAATCAGCCCAAGAAGCTTTAATCTTGATACATACTTCTTCTGCACCGTATTAACTGAATAATGTTCATCTATATATTTTTCCCCAGATTTAGCAAGAATCGTGTAATATTCCTTATCCTCAAATAATTTTTTCATATATTTGGAAGCTTGCTCAATTGATGGTTCAGCCCAATATTTTCCACTCTCATAAATATATTCTAGAGGTTTTAATGGAACTAATTTATAATCAACAACACAGGAATTATTATTCAATGTAAAATCAGTATTTCCAGAATAATTTGTGGCAATAACAACCTTACCCATTTTCATTGCTTCAGCCATCCCTATACCAAGCCCCTCTGCTCTATGGAGCGACACATAAACATCACATAGATTTATTAAAGCTAGAATCTTCTCTCTTGGCAGAACTTCATCAATAAGATAAATTCTCTTATCTCCAACCAAATTTTTCATCAAATTATCTAATTCTTCTTTTAAAATTTGATAGTTTTTGTTTCTAATAACTTTTATTACTAAACCAACTTTCGTTTCATCCGGGAAAGCTTTATAAAAAGCCTCAATAACAGCTTTAGGGTTTTTTCTTGCCATTATTGAGGACATATCAAACGTAAATATGTACAAGAATTTATCTTCTGGAAGATTGAAATCCTTTCGTTTATAACCTTTCGGAATTTCAAAATCTATTGGATATGGCATATGAATTACAGGTATCATAGCAGAATCAGAAACTGATTTCTGCAGAAAGCTAGACATTGCCCAATATTCATCAAAAATAGCAAGTGTAGATATCCATTCCGTTGGATAATCTCTAAGCTCCCATGCTCCATAGTGGATATTATATCTACCTGAAAAAATTTTATTCCCATATTCTAGATATAATTTAGCTATTGCATCACCATTACATACAAAAATATTAGTTTTATATGGAAGTTCCTTTGATATTTTGTCGATTACCGAAGTATCATCATAATTACCCATAAATAAATAAGAACAATCATAAAATGAATAATCTATAGAGGCAACGTTTAGAGCGTCAGCAACATTTCTAATATGCTGTCCGAGACCAAACTCACCTGTAGGAAAACCTATTAAATTTACTCCGTTTTTTAACGTAGACCCTGAAAGTTTAGAAATAATGTATTTCCCATCTTCAAAAACAGTATTAGATAGCTCAATATTTCTAACTTTTCTATATATCGCATGAAGAATCTTTTCTCTATAAAAAATTTTAACTTTATCTTGAATTCGCTTTGGCAAAAGATTTAGGATCTTCAAAAGAAATTGACGGTGAGTGTCTATAAATTTTATTAACATATATAAATTAAATGAATATACACAAAATATTAGATTTCGTATTTAATACTGGATTAGGGCCAATAGCAAGTCAACACAAACTTAAGTTAGATTATTGTCATCAAATATCCGAGTATACACTGACTTACTTACTATAGTCATTTAATTAGGATATGTAGGATTAGGGCATTGAAGCAAAACCTATACTCATCTAATCATCCCTACGAAAGTAATGGATCCATTTTCTTTTGAGTCCCGTATTAAATACAGATGACGTGAAAAAAGTCTCATGTGCAAAGTAATTGACTATACAAAAGCTCTTCTAAGCCGCAGAACCATCAGTCTCTATAGCTGAATCATTTTTTGTCTTATATGCTTTCATTGCATCTATAGCTTCAGACTCTGATCTTGCTACATTCACAATAATTTTTGCATTAACATCGGCATGTAAATGAAGCAAGATATCAAAAACACCTATTGCCTTAATAGGACTGTCCAGCATCACATTCGAATGACTAACTAATGGAGAAATTGTTGAAACAACCTTTGCAACTTCTTTTGTTGACACGGATCCAAATAATCTTCCATCATCAGAACATTGTTTAATAAAAGTAAAGTCTTTGCCATCTAGTAATTTCGCAACTTCATGCGCATCTTTTAAATATTTTGCATTATCTGCTTCTAGAGATGCTTTAATGGTTTCAAAATGCTTCAAATTAGAAGCTGTTGCCCTTGAAACAATATTTCTCGGAAGAAGAAAGTTACGACCATAACCATCCTTAACTTCTACAACATCCCCTATTTTTCCAAGCTTCTTGAAAGGTTTTAAAATTACTACTTTCATTTCATTATCTATTATTATTTGTGTTCGAAATAAATGGCAATAATGCAAGCATTCTTGCCACTTTTATAGCATTTTTGAGCTGACGTTGTTTCTTAGCACAAACATTAGTAATCCTATTGGGCAATATTCTTCCACCCTCTGATATAAATTTACTAAGCAAATCTGGATCTTTATAACTAACTTCTGGCGAATCAGGATCAGAAAGAGGACAACCATTTCTCCGTTTAAAAAATACCCTACGAGTATTTCTATCAGCCATACGTGCTAAAACTTTAGAGCTACTATCATTATTATCTTCTTCTAACATACTAATCTCGCAAATTAATTATTCTTATCAGCTTATTGTAACATCAACAGTTTCTTCGAAACCATCAGATCTTCCTTTTAAGATCGGCGAAGGGTCAGCACTAATATTATCAACTCTAAGAGTTAAAAAACGTATTACATCTTCGCTATATTTCATTTTTCTTTCAAATCCTCTTATAGAATCTGAATCAGCATCTATTCCGAACAAAGTATAATGTCCTTTTTTATTATTATTTATATCGTAAGCAAGATTTCTAAGCCCCCAATATTCAGTCTTAACAACCTTTCCACCGCTTTTTGATATAATAGATACAAACTCTTCTGTGAGTTTGTCAACGTCAGCTAGAGACACATCTTGTCTCACTATAAACACTGTTTCATATAAGGACATAAAACCAAAGCTCCAATAATACTAAAAATTAAGCCAACTCTTTATAGCAATCTCCTCTTCAAGTTTCAAGCATTTTCTTTAATCAAGCAATAAAACTTATATAATTATGCATAACCAAATTATAGAGACTTAGATATATCTTAAATCTCCATATTTTCAGATATATTTCATTGCTTTTTCACTAAGAACTCTGCCACGTGGAGTCCTGAGCAAAAAACCTATTTGAAGTAAATATGGCTCTATTGTATCTTCTATAGAGTCCCTTTGTTCTGATAACGCAGCCGCCACAGTGTCAATACCAACTGGCCCACCATCATAATTATCTGCTATAAAGCGTAAATATCTGTAATCATTACTATCTAGACCCATGTGATCCACTTCAAGTAAATTCAAAGAATTATCAGCAAGTGACGAGGTAATTTCTTTAACATCACTAACTATTGCAAAGTCACTAACTCTTTTAAGAAGACGAAGCGCTATTCTTGGAGTTCCTCTAGCTCTCTTTGCTATTTCTTTTGCACCACTTGAATCAATATTTATATTTAGTATTTTTGCAGCTCTATCTATGACCTGTACTAACTCTGCACTACTATAAAAATTTAATCTCAGAGGGATACCAAATCTATCACGCAGCGGGTTACTAAGCAAACCAAGCCTTGTTGTTGCACCGACTAAAGTAAATTTTGGAAGTGAAATTTTTACTGTTCTCGCTGATGGACCCTCACCTATTACTATATCCAGGCTAAAATCTTCCATTGCAGAGTACAACATCTCTTCAACACTTATAGTTAACCTATGGATCTCATCAATAAATAATACATCATTTTCTTGAAGATTTGTTAAAATAGCTGCAAGATCTGCACCTTTAGAAAGTACAGGACCTGAAGTCGATCGAAAATTTGCTCCCATCTCACTTGCGATAATTTGTGCAAGTGTGGTTTTGCCAAGCCCTGGAGGCCCATAAAGAAGAGTGTGATCAAGGGTTTGCATACGAAGTTTAGCAGCAGTAATAAAAATTTTTAAATTAGATTTAATTAAATCTTGTCCTATAAAATCTGCAATAGTATTTGGTCTCACTGTATGATCAGCTTCTCCAGCAAGTCTTTCAGTAACAAGAATTTGATTTTCCATAACTTTAGCTATTTCTATTTTTTAAAACTTCTTTAATAAGATTATTAATATCGATATCTGGTTCTACTCTAATTATTTTTTGCACATTACTATAAGCATCATTTCTATTAATTCCAAGATTAACCAAAGCAGATACTGCATCTGTTATAATGTTTACATCAGATATTTTAGAATTCATTTGTCTATTACAATAGCTAGGAATTTTATCCTTTAACTCAAGCAATATTCGCTCAGCAAGTTTTGGCCCTATTCCATTAATAGATCTAAAGGCTTCTTTATCTCTAGACGCAATAGCATGACCTATGTCTGCGGGGTTAAGGGCTGATAATATTGACAGAGCTACTTTAATACCAACACCACTAACAGAGTTTAATTTTAGAAAACAATCTTTTTCATCTATATTTAAAAAACCAAGAAGTTGGATTGAATCTTCCCTAACATGAGTTTCAATAAAAAGAGAAGCAATAGTTCCAGACTCTAATTTCGACATTGTATTCATTGAGACATAAACTAAATACCCAACACCTGCAACATCAACTATTACAGAATCTTGAGCTAATATATCTATTTTTCCAGTTAGCTTTCCTATCATTTTTTATATATGGTTTTTCTACAGTAATAATATAAAACATATTAAAATTCTATGCTTATAGTCATCCATTTTGAATTATGTCAATTGTGGCTTGCCTCTCACCTATTACTTATATGAGCCACGTCTTCGCACATATCACCTAATCCAAATTAAACAACTATAGTAAAAAAATTACAATCTGCGCAAATGATCATAGTCACTATAAGTAGGCCTCCAAAAATCAGGCAGCGGCTTAGGCGATATCAATGTTTTATCACAATAATAGTATTTTAAAAATTCGATCATTGCTACTTTATGTTCTAAAATTTCTTCTAATGTCATTGGAATTACGATTTCTTCAACAAAAGGTGATTTAGTATTTATTTTAATATATACGAGCTCTATCTCTCTGTTATTTATGCTAATTTTAAATCCATGTTCAAGTAAAATTATTGCTTCAATAATAAGCTGAGGACTTTTACCAGAAAATAAATCTTTCTTAGACGGAACATATCCTGTTTTAAAATCTACAATTCTAATCTTCGTATTTGATAGTTCTATTCTATCTGCAATAGCCCTTAGCTCAACAGATTTTTCCCCAAGAAATATATCACAACTACCAGTCACTTCTGAATAAACCACAATATTTCCTAAAGAGGCATTAGCGTTTAACTCATCTATTTTTTGTAATATTGATATTACTGGATTCTTCCAAAGAATACGAATAGATTTTGGTATAGCTTTTAATTCAAATAATTGATCTATTATTTCATCATTCTGCAGACCACTATTACTTGATTTTAATTCAATCAGATCATGTATTATAATACCAAAGTCAGAGTTTTGCGGAGTAGAAAGTGCATTTTTTTGCTTCTTCACTCCAAGAATTTTTTTGGCAAAAAAACCATAAGGATCTCTCATGAGTAATTCAATATTAGTTGCATATAGAATTTTAGGAAAATCCTCCTGATTCAGTCGAATTTCTTCTCTTCCTATCTTTTTTACATTTTTTCTAATTATTTTTTCTGGAATAACAGATTCCACATTATCAATAAAATTGAGTATTGCGCATTTTTCTTGCAAGCTACCATCTTTATACTTAGATCTTGTAAAAAAAATACCTTGCCTAGAAATTTTTGTAGAAACTATATAAAGCAACTTTTCGAATTCTTCCTCTTCTGCAAATAAATTTAGCTTTCTAAGAATTTTACTAGTAAGCCAAATATTATCTTCAGATTTAATATATGATTCTTGATTGAAATCTGCAAAATATATTTCATCACTATCAACTAAAAGAGCATCATCTGGGGTTAATATAAATACATTAGCATTCCTATTAAATGGCCTTGAGTATTTGAGCGAAAAAATTTCATTTAACAAATCACAATATTCACATGGAGCTACAGTAAATTCAGCGTCCTTAAGAGACTTTATGTCTATAATAAACTCATTAAACTTATTTATATTTTCTGAGATTATTGATAATTTACAGAATTTCAGAATTTTTACAAAAACCTCCAGATTTTCGCTCAACAACTCTCCAAAACTACTGCAAGGAAAGTCTATCCATGCTAGCAACACTGATAGTAATGTCTTTACATTTTCGTCTAAAATTTCGTTTTTACAAACAGACAATATATTTTCGTGAAATTTTTCTGAACTATTCAGGAAATTTAATAATGTTTCCATAATATAGTTTGAGCTTAAAATTCTAGATTTCAGTAGCGCAACTAAGCTTGCAATACTCCCATCCTCCGATTTAATACGAGCGATATTAACAAGAAATTCAACTTCTGCGAACTCCGTATATTTTGAACCAAAAGAAGAATTAAACTCCACCTGATCACAAATCAATCTATTCACTAATAGATAGTTGAAAAAATTATCATTTGTAATAATTGTAATTGAAGATTTACGCATTAAGATCTTATGAATTAAAAAATCTATCTCACCAAAAGCATCTTCAAATTCAAAAAATTTGTTCTCAAACTTTTTTGTTAAATTTGCGTTAATATTTTCGCCGCTTTCCGCAAAAAATTTTGTATATTTTTTATGTAAATATCTGTTATTTATGAGATTTCCAGACAAGGAGTTATTGACGCTTGGTATTGGAGGAAGAATAATACGCTTTTCAAATTCTTTGATAGAATCAAAAATTGAACAATCCTGTATCAAATTATCTAAAATCCCAACAAAAACAAACTTCATATCACGGGATTTAAAAGTTTGGCTCATGTGGATATTTGATCGAATAGACAAAATATTCTCAAATCTTGAAAAAGTAAATTTTAAAAATTCCGCTGTAATCCACCAATGTTCTGCTACTTCTTCCTCAACCCAACTTTCTATCTTATCAAAAGAGATCGAAGATTTTTTTATCTTCCAATATATCTTTATAAGCTGCTTTGCAATTTTTATCGAATCTCTGCTGTTGTAATTTGATTTTTCGTATGACTTTATTATTGATGTTACGATCAATACTTGCTCATAATATTTAGATCTATTATCTATCAATTTTGGCTTGGCTATTGACAAATAATCATCAAATGTAATGATTTTTGGAATAATAATAGCTTCAGTATTACCTATATGACTTACCAAAGTTTTTTTTAAAAGATCAATAGAAATGTGATTTGGAAGTATAATTACGACATCATTTAATGCACTAGCAGATCTCAATGACGCAACAAACTTAGCTAGAGAATCAATGTAAAAACCATCTAGAGTTAAGAAATTATCTTCCATAATAAAAATAATATAATGTCTTCATTACAGCAACACAAAGGATAGTGGTAAAAAATTTATATCTACAAAAACCAGTGAGCAATGTAACAAATTTTGAATAAACTGGGAAAAATCCAAATAAAAGCAGATAAATTCCAAAATTATTAAAAATATCCTTAAGTGCACCGCTATTTTTTTGAGCCTTATCATTACGTTTTAATACTGAAGAAAAAATATTTCCGAAAACCATCCCAAGCAAATAATTAGCGCAATTTGCAACTAATACACCAAAAAAGGCAAATAAAAAAATCTTCACATGAGTTATTTCGGACAAAATAGGTGCTGCAAATACTGCTACCTCTGAATTGATTATAAAAACCAAATTTGCAACGAAAGTATCAAAAAAAATAAACCAAAGAATTTCGATTTCTGACATAATATACGATTTATCCCTCCTCTTAGAATAATCTTTGACATAGTGATGAATAATTAATATAGTGCAACGTTTAATTTACAATAAATTACATTCGTAATATGAACGCACCAAATTTTCGCTTTAGAATGCCGTTATTATTATGGTTTACGGTTACTTTTTTCTTTGCTTTTCAATTTATTCTAAGATTATCCGTAGGCATTCTCAGAGAAGACATATTACAAAAATTTTCTGTAAGTACAATTGATTTTGGACATTTAGCCGGATACTATTATCTTGGTTACGCAGGTATGCAGATTCCCCTTGGCTTTATGCTTGATAGATATAATTTTAAACTTGTCACATTTATAGCAATAGTAACCACTGCGATTGGTACTTTAATATTTTCATTAGCAGACTATTGGAGCATGATTTTATTTTCTAGATTTTTAATAGGCGCTGGATCGGCAGTAGCTTTTTTATCAATTGCAAAAGTGACAAAGAGTTTTTTCCCTGAAAAATTTCATTCTTTCATGATTGGTTTTTCATTCACAATTGGTCTTTCTGGAGCAGTCGTTGGAGGAAAGCCTTTAAAAATATTGTTTGAAAATTTTGGATATGGATTAAGTTTACAATTTCTGTCTCTCACAGCTCTCTTGATTGGAGTAGTTGTGCTAGTAATTAATGATAAAAAAATTGAAAAAATACAATCTCATACAGAGGATGTTATCTCAATAAAGCAGACATTCAAATTAATATTTAACCCTACAATTCTACTGATAGGGTTGTTTGGGGGGCTGATGGTAGGCTCACTGGAAGGGTTTGCCGATGTTTGGTCAATGACCTTTTTTTCCCATATTTATCATTATTCTGAGCATGATAGCATATCAGCTGCATCCATATTATACATAGGCATGTGTGTAGGTGGACCTGTACTTGCATTTTTTGCCAAAAAATTTCATTCCAATATTCTAATGATTATTTTTACAGGCATTCTTACTTCTATTATATTTCTCATTCTTTTTTCAAATGAGAATATGAGCTATATATCTATTGTAATTTTAATGTTTTGTTTAGGAATCTTGTGCTGCTATCAAGTTCTTGTTTTTACTTTGACTACACAACTCGTAAGCAGGTCTTGTGCTGGCCTTTCAATAGCCATTATTAATTGTATTAATATGTCGTTCGGACATTTTTTCCATATAATAATTAGCAATATTATGCAAAATAATTGGAATGGAATGGTTAATGAAAGAAATAATCAAGTATATGATATGGCAACATACATAATCGGCCTTGCTCCCATACCAATTTTTTGCCTTGTTGGGACAGCGGGTTTTGTATTTCTTTCATACTTGCAAAGAAAAAGTAAATTTAAAATAATTGAACTTTGATTTATATTAATTATTCTTGACTTTTTAGTTACATATTCTATGTTAAGATAAAAAGTAGAGCATAATTATTACGATGTATTTCCACGATATGTTAGGACTGAACGAACAAGGAGATATGGTGCAAACCTTATCAGAGTATTTTGATGATATAGATGAAGCAATAATGTCAGCAGTGTGTACTATGAACACAATATTGGAAACTTATACCTTCACCCACAAAGATGGTGCTTCTTATTTAATCAGCAAAGATAACGAAGCTAAATCAACATGTGTAGATTGGTGCAAGCAAGGTACTTATAAATTCGCTTTTGAAGTTACACAAATAGATGATATTACTGATTCGTCCTTTAATTGCGCAGCCCACGTATTTCTTGGAGATGATGGGCTAGTTTGGTACACGGAATACTGAGACCATAGTGAATTACAAATATGTGATCCATATCTATATAAGTCTTATTGACTTACAAATCATTAATTAATACAATCCCCTTGTATTATTCAATTATAGATAAAAAATGCGTAATTTCATTAGACTTATTGTCTTAACTGCTACAATTACCATATCATCTCAATCTCATGCAAGATACTCTACATACGCAGAAGCACCTGTTGAAGTAAATACAAATAATATTACGATAGATGTTAAAAAATCTGGTAAAATCTTCTCAACTCACGAAAAAGAAATCACTATCTTAAATGAAATTGGGAGACAAAATTACGGTAGCCAAACTTTATATTTTATAAAAAATATATCAGAAATTGTAGATATAGAAGCCAAAACTATATATGAAGACAAAGAATATGTAGTTGAAAAAAAACATATTGAAATAAAACCGCTTGCTAGTTCTGAAAATGGTTTTGACCAGAAATATCAAATATTAATTTCATTCCCTCAAGTTTTAGTAGGGTCCAAATTATATCTAAAATACAAGGAAAACCTCTTGATACCATCAATGAAAAACGAATATGAGGATATAATCAATCTTGGTGTTAACGAATATGTGAAAGAATCTAATATTAAACTAACGTCAGAAATTCCTATTAAAACACTTGTTAATGATCCTGATCATAATCTAATTGTAAAGGAAAATAATAAAGATGGTAAATATTATATTTCTATAGCTCATAACAAACCTATTTATTATGCTCTATCCAATGAACCAAGCAAAGTACTAGATGAAAAAAAACTATCCTATGTATCAATATCTTCATTAAAAAGCTATAGTGATGTAAGCAGGTATTTTGCACAAAAGTACAATGAGGTATCAGACCAAAAACTCCCTGAATTATTCCAAAAAATTCTTGATGGGGCTTCAAACCACGTAAGTGAAATAGATCAAATCAATTACATAACTTCTGAACTTGCAAACAAAATCAGATATATGGGTCAATGGGGGACAATTGATGGGCAACTCTTTCCAAGAGACCTAGAAGTTGTTGCAACAACGGGTTTCGGGGATTGCAAAGATTACTCTACTATAACGGTAGCTATTCTAAAAAAACTTGGGTATAAAGCAAAAAATGCCTTTGTATTTAGAGGAATAAATTATATCCAAAATGATAATTTACTACCTAATCAAGGAAGCTTTAATCATGCAATACTTACAGCAACTGGAAAATCTGGCAAAAAATATTGGATAGATCCAACAAATTTTGTGAGTATGGCAGGTAAATCTTATTTTGACATTTCTAGAAGATCTGCAGTAGTTCTAGATGTAGAAGACCCAGGATACGAGGATATCCCAGAAACAAATTCAAAAAATTCTGGAATTACCTTATATGAGCAAATAAAATTATCTAATGATATAGAAGTAAATAGTACTCTTAACATTTTTGGAGAAAAAGCTGCAGGCCTTACTGGAGCTGAATTATATACCTCAAAACAAGCAATTGAAGAATTTATTATAACATCTTTTAGCGGAGAAACTAAGCCTATAGCACAAAAAGCAGCTTTACCTTCTCTCACTTCACGCATTGTAAAAGATATAAAAATAGATTTCTCATATAAAAAAGAAGATGATTTAATCCGCAGTAATATAGAAAAAGCGGTAAAACTTCCTTTGCTTGCTCTAGGATTTACAAATGGATTTATACAATCCTCAGAAGATGACGTAGGAGCATTACATCTTGGCGAACCATCAAGCTATATATACAAAACTACAATTAAAAATTATACAGCGGAAACTCCAGAAAAGCTTAACTTTAATATTAAAAATAAGTGGTTTGCTGCAAGTAGAAAATGTTATAAGAATGGGAATGATATAGTGATAGAAGAAAATGCTGAACTTTTTTATCCAATAATATATGCTGAAGATATAAAATCTCCTTCATTTAAAAAAATCAAACAACAAATCAAAAATAATATGTTAAACTCTATTTTAATAGGTAAAAGTAGCTAGATCTATATAATCATTTAGCTTGAATTGTGTATTATACACGAGAATCAAATCCTATAGATAATTAGGTGAGCGAGAGTAAAACTATTCTCGTTATCACTAAGACAGCAAAGATCCATGTTTTTTAGATAGATCTAGCATTTTCTGGATGATGGATGAGTAACAACGCAACATATTCAAAGTAATTGATTATTTACTCTCCTGCTCTTTTTTAAAACTTTCATATGCTTCAAGATAAAAACTGATGGCTTTTATTTCAATATCTATAGGTGATGTATTAACTTCCCTACCAGATATTATATTTTCAATATAAGGTTTTTTATTGGGGGACAAAATAGCTAGTTCGTCGTTTTCTATATAACCCAAAAGCTGATATGTCCCGATAAAGGCTCTGTTAGGCTTGGATTTTAATGCATCAATTCCATAAAAATTGCTTACATAATTAATACCTGACAATCCTAAAACTGTTGGCAATATATCTATTTGACTCACTATATAGTCGACAACCATTGGCTTAAGTAGTTTTGGAGCATATATAAAAATTGGTATATGATACTTTTTGACTGGAAGTTTTGTACGACCTGCACTAGAAGCGCAATGGTCAGCAACGATTACGAATATTGTATCATCAAACCACGGTTTTAATTTTGCATTTTCAATAAATTCTCCAATTACATAATCAGTATATCTTACAACAGATGATCTTCTACCTTGAGGCATATTTATTACATTGCTTGGAAAAGTATATGGCCTATGATTGGTAGTAGTTAAAAACAAGGAAAAAAATGGCTTTTTTTCTTCGAATCTTTTATCTAAAACCTTAGCAAATTTAGTCAAAGCATCCCCATCTGATATCCCCCAAACATTTGCAAAAGATACTTCACTATCTGTAAAATCACTTCTATCAGTTATGTTAAAATTGTTGTTGCTAAAAAAATACTTCATATTGTCAAAGTAACTATAACCACCAAAAACAAAATCAATATTGTACCCCAAAGGTTTCAGAACAGTCGATATTGTATATAAATTTTCATTATTTGCACGACGCAATATGGAAGAGCCTGGCGTAGGAGGTATACTTTTTACAATAGCTTCTAATCCTCGTACAGTTCTTGTACCAGTAGCATATGCTTTTGTAAAAAACACACTTTCTTCAGATAATTTATCAAGATATGGGGTTAAATTTTGATTATTACCAAAAACTCCAAGGTACTCAGCGCTTAAACTTTCTACAACAATAACTACAATATTTGGATTTTTTATATTTTTAAGCAATCTACTTTTTCCATACACTAGTCTTTCAATTCCAGTAGTAGAAGTAAATTCATCACCATCTTGTATTACTAGAGATCTTACAATTTGATCGGCTTCATGCATGTTAATTAGAGGATAGAATTTTTTATAATCAAGCTCATTGTTAAAAAAAGCATATACAAACTCATATTCACCGTTTTTAGCAATCTCTCTAACAAAATTATTTTTACTTAGTATAATTTTTTCTGAATCGTAGAAGCGATAAAACATAAAAGCTGCAATAACAGAAACGATGAATAGACATTTGAAAGATTTTCTCTCTAAACTCTGCTCTACAATATAATTTCTTGAAAAAAACGTAATAACAAGTATTAATACTATGAGAACTCCGATTACAATTTCAACAAGCATAGATTCTTTAAGAGTACCAATAATTTCATTTGTATAGATCAAATAATCCACCGCTATAAAGTTGTAGCGAGAGCTAAATTCATCCCAAAATATTATTTCACTAAACATATTAAGAAGCAAAAGTATATTTAGTAGTATGAATCCTACGGTAATCAAAAATGTTCTAACCTTGGAAAATTTGAGTGGATAGTAAAAGATAATATTCAAGGTTAATATAATACACAGAGCAAAAGAACATGTTATAATATCATTTACAAAGCCGTAGAAAAGTGAAAGCGGCAGATCTGCAAGTTCAATTTCCTCTCGTAAGATAGCAAATATTGACAAAAATATTCTAGTTGATGTTTGATATATAAAAAATAACTTAATAAAAAAGCTATTTTTTATTTGATGGACTAATAATTTACAAATCTTATGCATATTTATTTTCTGGATTTCTATAGCTAATTGCCGCTGCAACATGAATTTTTGTAACTATACACGATTCGTCAAGATCAGCTATTGTTCTTGCAACCCTCATAATACGGTTATATCCTCTCATTGAAAACTTAAATTTATTTGCTGCCTCATTTAAAATTGCAAGAGCATTATTATCAGGAGTTGCATAATCCACTAGCACTTGTCCCTCCATTTCACTATTTGTTGAAATTTTGTAACCTTCGAATCTATCTAGCTGAATTTGCCTTGCTCTTTTTACTCTTGCTTCGATTTCACAGGAAGGTTCAGTTTTTGTCCTATTCATCAAATTATACTGAGATGCGTCAATACTACCAACTTCAACATGAATATCAAATCTATCTAACATTGGGCCAGATATTCGAGTCAGATAATCATTAGCACATTTAGGAGCTTTGTTACATGCTTTTTCTGGATCTGACAAATAACCACATTTGCATGGATTCATTGCGGCAATTAACTGAAAATTCGCTGGGTATTTAACATGGGAATTTGCTCGTGAAATTAGCACTTCTCTATTCTCAATGGGCTGCCTTAGCGATTCAATAACACTTGATGCAAATTCCGGAAGTTCATCTAAAAATAACACACCATTGTGAGCAAGCGAAATTTCGCCTGGCTTCACACGTTTTCCAACACCTCCGCCAACCATAGCTGCCATCGAGCATGAATGATGCGGAGCCCTAAAAGGCCTTGTTCTCGTTAATTTGCCATTATCTATCATACCTGCAATACTATATATAGTACTACATTCAAGAATTTCTCGGGTTTGCATTTTCGGTAAAATACTTAAAATTCTTTGAGCAAGCATTGATTTTCCTGTGCCAGGAGGACCGTACATAAGCAAATTATGCCCTCCAGCTGCGGCTATTTCCAATGCTGTTTTTGCAAAATTTTGTCCTACAATATCAGAAAAATCAGGATATTTTGTTTTATCTTCTGAAATTTCTATTTCGGGACTACAAATAATTTGTGTTCCTTTAAAATGATTTACTATAGAAAGCAAAGTTTTTGCATGTATTATTCTATCACAGCCAGACCAAGCCGCTTCTTTTCCATTTTGCGCAGGACATATTAACCCTTTTCTTCGTGCAACCGCTCCCATAGAAGCAGGCAAAACTCCTGAAATAGGCAATAATGACCCGTCCAATGATAATTCTCCAAGTATTATATAATCAGATATCTCGTTTTTATCAATTAAACCCATAGCCGTCATTATACCTATAGCTACAGGAACATCGTAATGACTACCTTCCTTTATAAGATCAGCAGGAGCTAAATTCACAAGAATTTTAGCAGAAGGCAGGGAAAGGCCAAGAGATGTAATTGCAGCTTTAACTCTTTCACGGGATTCAGCAACAGTTTTATCAGCAAGCCCAACCATAGTAAAAGCAGGAACGCCTGCCATAAGCTGGACTTGCACATCAACATCTACAACATTTATGCCGTTAAATGCAACCGTATTTATATGAATTACCATATTCTTATTTTTTTTGCGTTTATTAAAGAAATAATGAACGAAATTTATTATTATCGAAAAAATTGTTACTTAGTTATAAAATAAATTTGGAAAGATCAGTATTTTTCTTAATGGAAGAAAGTTCATTTTGTACAAATTTTTCATCTATAATAATCTCCTCATCCTTCATAGAATCAGCATTAAAACTAATCTTTTCTAATAATTTCTCCAAAATAGTATGTAGACGACGCGCGCCAATATTTTCTATCTCTATATTCAAATATTCAGCTATTTCAGCAATTCCAGCTATGCCGCAATCTGAGAAACTGATACTGACTCCTTCAGTTTTTAAAAGCGCTGCATATTGCTTAATCAAGCTACATTCAGTCTCGCTTAGAATTTTTATAAATTCCGCTTTATTCAGAGGTTGCAATTCAACCCTAATAGGAAATCTCCCTTGTAATTCTGGAAGCAAATCAGACGGTTTACACAAATGAAAAGCACCAGAGGCTATGAATAAAATATGAGCAGTACTTACAAAGCCATATTTTGTTGTAACAGTTGTTCCTTCTACAAGTGGTAGCAAATCTCGTTGCACACCTTCTCTACTTACTTCTCCTCTTCCTCCTGCTCCTTCACTTTTCGAACCAATTTTGTCAATCTCATCCAAAAAAACTATCCCATCATTTTCAACAGATTTGAGAGCTTCAAATACTATTTTCTCTTCATCAAGTAATTTCTCTGCTTCATCTGATGTTAGAAGATTAATCGCATCTTTAACTAACAACTTACGAAGTTTTGTTTTATTTATCCCCATGGCTTTGCTTAGCATATCTCCAACATTTAATACGCCCATAGCTGCACCTGGCATACCTGGAATCTCAAAAGTACCTCCTTGCTGCCCAGAATCATGCACTTCAATTTCTATTTCCGTATCAGAAAATTTTCCATCATTCAATTTTACTCTAAACTTCTCTCTAGTTTCTGGAGACGAATTTGTACCGACAAGCTGGTCTAACACTTTTTCAATGGCTTTTTCTTTAGCAACTGCATGAACATGTTTTTTTGCTTCATGTTTAGCTGACGATACTGCTATTTCTGTAAGATCTCTAATAATCGATTCAACATCTCTCCCAACATATCCAACTTCCGTAAACTTAGTTGCTTCCACTTTTATAAAAGGTGAATTTGAAAGTTTAGCAAGACGTTTTGCTATTTCTGTTTTTCCAACTCCTGTTGGCCCTATCATCAAGATATTTTTAGGAGAAATTTCATCTTTCAAAGAATTCTCTACAAGTTTTCTTCTATATCTATTCCTAAGAGCAATCGCAACAGATCTCTTAGCCTCCTCTTGCCCAATAATATTCCTATTTAATTCTTCTACTATTTGAGATGGTGTAAGTCCTAATATATTTTTTGTCATTAGAGTTTTTCTATTATAATGTTATCATTTGAGTATACACAAATGCTTGAAGCAATCTTCATGGATTTTCTAGCTATTTCTTCTGCTGATAAATCAGTATTTTCAGCAAGCGCTTTAGCAGCTGATCTTGCGTAAAAACCTCCAGAACCAATCGTTGCTATATTATCCTCTGGTTCTATTACATCTCCATTTCCTGTTAAGACCAATATATTTGAAATATCTGCGACAATTAACATCGCATCTAATTTTCTCAAAAATTTGTCGGTACGCCAGTCCTTGGCGAGCTCTACACAAGCTCTTAGCAAATGATTGGAGTATTTTTCTAATTTTGCTTCTAATCTTTCAAATAGTGCAAAAGCATCAGCTGTGGAACCAGCAAAACCAGAAATGATTTTTCCTCCTGACAATCTTCTTAACTTATTTGTATTTGATTTAAATATAGTAGCACCTACACTAACCTGCCCATCTGCAGCCATAACTACATCATTTCCTTTTTTTAGACATAAGATTGTGGTACCATGCATGGAATTTGTGGTATCTGACATTGAATTTATCATCTTTTAAATTACTGAAGCTTCTTTCTTTATTTTTGGCATTTCTGTTATATATTCATAAAAAGCCTTTTTTAAAGAGGAGTATAATAATTTTAAGCTAAATATTCGAAAATTTATTCATTAAGAGGTTAAAAATGCATAAAAAATATGATAAACAAAATATATTTGCCAAAATAATTAGAGGAGAAATTCCTGCAAAAAAAATCTATGAAGATGAGGTGATTTTGGCATTTCATGATGCATTTCCTGTAGCAAAAATACATATACTTGTTATACCTAAAGCAGAATATATAGACTTCCCAGATTTTATATCAAAAGCAACTGAAACTGAAATTGCTTATTTTTTTAAAAAAGTCTCTGAAATAGCGAATTCGTTGAATTTAGATAATGGTTACAGAATAGTTGCAAATACAGGAAAAGACAGTGGTCAATCTGTATTCCACTTTCATACTCATATAATAGCAGGAACAAATATACTAAATAGAGAAGGCTAATAATGTCAAAAAAACTAAATATTGCAGTTGTAGGAGCTACTGGTAATGTGGGCTTAAAAATACTAGCTATTCTTAAAGAAAGAAATTTCCCTATAAATGAAATTCACGTTCTTGCATCTAGAAAATCAGTTGGGAAAAAAGTCAGCTTCGGAGAAGATGATGTAATTACAGTAAAATCTCTCGAAGATTTTACTTTTACAAATATAGATATTGTTTTTTCTTGTGTCAGTTCCGATGTGGTAAAATTATACATAGAAAAAGCTATAAATGCAGGTGCTATAATTATTGATAAATCTTCATTATTTAGACAAGATTCTAATGTACCTCTTGTAGTCCCTGAAGTTAATATGCATTTAATATCAGATACTATAAAAAGTAGAATAATAGCAAGCCCAAATTGTTGTGTTATTCCACTTGTAACAGCTACATCACCTTTGCATGATGCTGCAAAAATTAAACGTATTGTAATTTCAACCTATCAATCTGTTTCTGGCGCAGGCAAAGATTACATGGATGAACTATATAATCAAACAAAATCTACATTCTTAGCAAGCAAACTTCGCGCAAGTAAATTTGAAAAACAAATAGCCTTTAATATTATCCCAAAGATTGATCAATTTAATGCCAATGGTGATACGTTAGAAGAAGAAAAACTTTGTAATGAAATAAAAAAAATACTTGGTAATACAATTCAAGTCTCAGCAACCTGTGTTCGAGTTCCAGTATTTATAGGTCATGCACTAAGTGTTAATATTGAATTTGAAAATAAAATATCTTCTATAGAAGCAGAAGAAATACTTGCTGAATCTGAAGGTATAGTACTCATTAAACGTGACAGTACTACTCAATATATTACGCCAGTAGAAAGTGTAGGTGAAGATACTGTTTATGTATGTAGAATAAGAGATGACACATCGCGTCCAAATTCACTAAATATGTGGATAGTTTCCGATAATTTACGAAATGGCTCTGCAACAAATGCAGTGCAAATCGCAGAATGTGTAGGTAAGCTGTTATAATTTATGCGGAATATCATAAAATAAATGATAAGGGTTAAATCAAAATCAATACCTAGAGGTGAGAATTACAATCTACTATATCTTGTATACGTATGTGGATATAATTACTAAGTTGCTTAATTTGAGCTATATAATATAAGATTTGTTATAATGGTAGTTTTTTATATAATGTGGCCAAATATATGTCAAAGAATTAAATGAATAGAATAGTAGCTTTAGTTGGAAGGCCAAACGTTGGAAAATCAACATTATTTAACAGACTCAGCATGAGAGCTAAGGCTATTGTCCATGATGTGCCTGGCGTAACGCGCGATAGGAAATATTCTAAAGCTAAACTGGGGCCAGTAGAATTTACAGTTGTAGACACTCCTGGCCTTGAACAAACAGAAAAAGCTGCTATTGAAGAAAGAATGATGGGGCAAACTTTTGCTGCTGTAGCGAGTTCTGATCTTGTTTGTTTAATTGTTGATGGATCAGTAGGGATTACTCCTAAAGATGAATTTTTTGCTGGAATGCTTCGCAGGCAGCATCAAAACGTGATTTTACTTGCCAATAAATGTGAAAAAAATATTCTAATAGATAAATCATATTATAAACTTGGATTCGGAGAACCAATTGCTATTTCAGCAGAACATGGTCTCGGTATGGCTGATTTTTGTGATATACTACTAGAAAAACTAGAAGATGTTAATACAGAATCATATAAAGACCCTTTTAAGGCAAATATAATTCAAATAGCAATATGTGGAAGACCAAATGCTGGTAAATCAACTTTTATAAATTCTCTAATAGGTCAGCAACGACTACTTACTGGTCCTGAAGCTGGAATAACTCGAGACGCAATAGATGTTGAGTGGCAATATAAGGATAAAAATATAAAATTGGTAGATACCGCAGGTATCAGAAGAAGGAAGCAAGTTACATATAATCTTGAGAAACTATCTGTTGGTGATACACTATACTCAATTAGATATGCAAATACTGTTGTATTAATGATAGATGCTGAGCTTGGTATTGAGCAACAAGATCTTAATATTGCAAATTATATTATTGAAGAAGGACGATCCATTGTTATAGCAGTAAATAAATGGGATTTAATTGAAGATAAGAAATCATATAAAAAAGAAATGGAATACAGATTAGGTACAGATCTTTCTTATATTAATGGTGTTTCAGTTATATATCTCTCATCAATAAAAAATGATAATACTAAAAATGTCATTGAAGCATGTATAAAGGCATACGATGTTTGGAATAAAAAAATATCAACATCAAAAATTAATAAATGGTTGGAACATGCTTTAGAACACCATCAACTCCCTCTTGTTAAAAATGGAAGAAGAGTAAGGATTAAATACGGTCTTCAAACAAAAATCCGCCCTCCTGCTTTTAAGTTCTTCTCTAACTATCCAGAGGAGATAGCAGATTCATATAAAAAATATCTGATAAACAGTATGAGAGAAGCATTTGACATGCCTGGCATTCCAATAAGAATTCATTTTGAAAAATCAGAAAACCCTTATTCTGCTCGAAAATCTAAGAAAAAATGACAATTCTTCTCACAAGAACATCAGAAGGAAATAAAGAACTTATCCAAAATTTAAGTAACAAAAATTATCAATTTATTGAATTTCCCTTGATTATTTTTGAACATTTAAATGAAGAACTTGATGAATTAAAAAAGACTATACATCAGTACACACTGATTATAACAAGTAAATATTCAGCTATTTTGGCTGCAAAATATTACGCAGGTCTAAATTTAAAAGCCTATGTTGTTGGAGAAAGAAGTGCAAATATTCTTAAGGAAAATGGATTTAATATATTGGTTTCATCGAACAATATAAATGAATTATTAAAATCAGTTTCAAAAACTGAAAATTTGTTATATTTACGAGGAAATTATATAACACAGGAACTTAATTTTGAGCAAAAAGAGATTATAATATACAATAGCCGCTATGCAGAGAAATTTTCTGATAATGTTGTTGATAAAGTAACAAATAAGGAAATTCGGATTATCACACTATTTTCAGGAAATTCAGCAAGAGCTTTACAAAATTGTATAGAATTTCATAAATTAGAAAATTATATGAAAAACATAGATTTATACTGTTTTAGTAAAAACATAGGCGAGATATTTTATCATGGAAATTTTTGCAAAATAAAACACCCTATCTCACCAAATATGAAAGAATTTTTACAATTGTTTGAGCTTTAATCCCTAGTACTACCCCGGCTTGCTGAACTAGAAGTACTGCGTGAACGTACTGACGAATCTAATGGCGGCGCATCAGATGCTACTTCGCTAATTCTACCACGAACTCTTGCAATACTGTCAGATTCTCCAGCTTCTCTAGCAACTGTTTTGGTTTTTATTATTTTCTTTGCTTTTTCAAGTTGCTGCTTTATAAATGCATTTGTTATTCTAATACCATCTTCTTGTGGCGATCTAACATCTCTCTCAATACCATCGGCCATTTGTGTTATGTGCTCTCTGATAATTTTTCCTGTAAGTCTATCTATCTTTTCTTTGTCTTCTGCACTAATTTTCCCCTTAGATACTGCAGCAGCAGTGAAATCTTGTGTATATTCCTTAATTTTTTCCATATCCTCGTTAGTACATATTTTTTTTTGTATAATTTCTGATAAGAAAATTGGCAATCTATTCATCTCCTCTTTCCTAATAGCCAAATAGCGTCTATCAGCACCTGATTTTTTCCCTCCTAAAAAACTACTCAAGCTCTTAACTAAGGGTTCAGGTATACTACTTTTTGCCTCTGGCACTCCTCTGGCAATCATTTTAGCTTTTCCTTCCAGAAGATTTCTTTCCATTATTTTTTTTTCTTTAGCGGGATCATAGCCCCTAGTCACTTTAGACATATTTTGCTCCATATTATATGATCAAAATTGTATATTATCTTACTACAAATTAAAAATTTAGTGATTTATAAGCAAATTTTTAATTTAGTTCTTGTTCCGTGATATAAAAACATAAAGATTGACAAAATCATGAATAAAAGCTAGAACTTCATTTTAAGAAATAATGTGGCAAAACCAGGTGTTTTCAGGTTTTTCAGATCATTTTAAAAAATACTTGTGGCCAATTGAAAAAAAAGAGCTTAGCTTTTTCATACCTATGACTGCGATTATGATGTGCGCTCTCTATAATTTTGCCGCACTTAGATCCATCAAAGATAGTCTTGTAGTCTCAAATATTGGCGCTGAAAGTATTAGTTTTCTAAAATTATGGTTAACTTTACCTGCTGCAATAATTTTCACTCTAATATATCTAAAGCTCAGCAACAAATTTAGCTTAAATATTGTATTCTATATAATTACATCATGTTTTCTTGGATTTTTTACTTTTTTCTGTTTATGGCTTTATCCGAACAGGGATGCTTTACATTATAGTGGAGAAACTGTAGATAATCTAACTATATTATATCCGCATTTAAAATGGTTCATAAGGATTGCTTCAAATTGGACCTATGCTCTCATGTATATATTTTCAGAACTTTGGAGCGTTGTTATAATAAATCTTATGTTTTGGCAATTTGCTAACCATTTGGTTAACACTAACGATGCAAAAAGATTTTACCCATTATTTGGTTTGATAGGAAATATTGGTCTTGTAATTGCTGGAAATGTTTTGGTGTTTTTTTCGGATATTTCTTTAGTTAATGAATCCATTATTCGATTAGCATCACATGCCAATGCTCAAAATTCAGACATTAGTCTTAAACTTTC
>JABDAD010000006.1 GCA_013289335.1 Alphaproteobacteria bacterium
AGTGATGATTCTTTCTTAAGTATAATATTTGTTCTTTTATTTCTCTTTGAATGCTTTGAACATGTTATCAGTAAGAGGATCAAGTAAATATTGGAGTAATGTTCTTGTTCCAATTACAATCTGGATTTCAGCCTGCATGCCTGGTCTTAGCTTAAGTCCCCTCTTTTTAGCAACTTTATTAAATTCTTCCATATCTATCTCGACCCTTGCTTTGTAATATGGTCCGTTAGGATCTTGAGGCATACCTTGCCTATCTTGTTCAATATCAGGTGATAAAGAAACCAAAGTACCCGTAAATACTGGTGAAGTTCTCGATTTAAACGCGCTAAAACGTATCTTTGCTCTAAGTCCTACATGTACTGAGTCAATAGTTTTTTGCGGCACTCTTGCTTCAATAACTAATTTATCATCATCAGGAACTATTTCTGCGATTACGTGGTTTGGGCTAATTACACCACCAACTGTTGAAACGCCTATATCAATAATAGTACCATCTACAGGAGAACGAAGCACTGCTTTTTCATAATAATCTTTTGCTTGTAAATAGCGTTCACGTGCATCACTTAATCTAGTTTGAGTCTCAGACAATTCTCTTAAAATATCGCTTTGGTGTTGACTTTTCTTGGAAGCCATTTCTGCTTTATCAGCTAAAATTGCTTGGTTAATTCTAGCTATTTCTGCTTCAGTAGATGTGAAATCACTTTCAGCATTTGCTTGTCTTGACTCTGCATCTTGTAAATGAGATTTATTAACTGCACCTTTTTCATAAAGATTTTTTATAGCTTTTAGCCTTTCGGCATATATTTCTGCATTTTTTCTGGTAGAAATTTGTTTTGCTTTCGCGCTTTCTAATTGTTTTAGCAACTGTTGATTTCTCTGTTCCAATGCTTCAATCATAGAAAAATATGCATCCTGCCTTGATGCGAATAAATCTCTCATTGACGCAATAAGACTGGCTACTTGTGGCACTGAACTATCTTTGAGCAAAAAGTCATCAAACTTAATCTCTTTCAAATTATCTTTTTCGGCATTAAGTCTAGCCTCATTGGCAAGGAAAGATCTATATGTACTTAATGTGGCATCATATTGGGATTTTAAAAGAACTTCATCTAATGCTATTATTGGGTCTCCTTCTCGTACATGATCACCAAGTTTTACATAAATATCTTTTACAATTCCGTTTTGAGAATATTGTATTGTTTTTCTTTTAGAGCTAGGAATAACAGTACCCATTGCAACAGAGGCGCTATCTAATGGAGCAAGAGCAGTCCATAATCCTCCAATGACAATAAAAATAATGATTACATAAGTGCCGAAAACTATTGGACCCCTAGCAGTTTGTATAACATTATTTCGATCTATATCTTCTTTTTGGATGATAAAATTTATAAATCTATCGATTTGTTGTATGGCTTTTGTTGTATTTTGCATAGCGACATTTATAAACTTACTTACCTTTTGTTTCCATGCAGGCATTTGCTTCTGATTTTGCATCATAGCCATAAGTTGTTTTATCTGCTCTTGCGATAATTGAGGTGCTTTTTGCTCAGATTGTTTATTAGGTGTCTCATTCATTTCTTCTACCGTTTTCTATTACTTAATTTTCAATGTGAATCATACCGTTATGAAGTAATTTTACTCTATTTAAAACATCATTTTTATCACCGAATGCCGCTACTGCTCCATCTTGCAATACAAGAATTTTATCTACTACTGAGAGTACTGAAGGGCGGTGAGATATAACTATCACAGCTATTCCTCGTTTTTTAGCCTCAACTAGAGCATTTGACAGAGCTCTTTCTCCAGCTTCATCTAAGTTAGAGTTTGGTTCATCAAGTATAACCAATTTTGGATTACCATAAAATGCTCGAGCAAGACCCACTCTTTGTCTTTGTCCACCTGATAAATTAGATCCTGTGACCCCAATGTCTGTCTCATAGCCTTCCCGCAATTTAAGTATCATTTCATGCGCCCCAGCTAATTTTGCACAATCCTCCACCATACTATTATCAATATCTTCAGCCATTCTTGCTATATTTTGTTTTATTGAACCTGAAAATAGTTCAATTCCTTGTGGGAGATAGCCAATATGTTTACCAAAATCATCTCTATTCCATTTATAGATATCGCCCTGATCTAATCTTACAGAGCCTGTTGATGCAGGCCATACACCTGTGATAACTTTTGCAAGCGTAGATTTGCCAGCTGCACTCGGTCCTATGATTGCAAGTGACTTGCCAGAAGACACAGAAAATGACACACCATTAAGTATGTTTCTTGGCCTTTCATTTTCTTGAAGTGGAGATTTTTTTTGCTGTATTTGAGGATGTGCATAATACACATTATCAACAACAAGATTTCCTTGTACATTAGTAAGCGGCATTGTTGTGTCTCTCAAATTGCCGAGTTTGAATGCTTCATTAATTCTCTTGTACGATTTCATAGTGTTACTTATTGACTTCCAAAGTTCAATAGCATTGTCAAAAGGAGCCAAAGCTCTACCAACCATAATTGAACTAGCTATCATCCCACCAGTTGTCATATCTTTACCGCTTGTTGAAACCACAACATAAGCTCCTATACCTGTTACAGCCATTTGCATTATGTTTCTTAGGAATCTAGACCAATTTGAGATCATACCATTTCTGTAACTCGCAACAGATTGTCTAGCTAATGCGGCTTTATTATATTTTTGCCAATCGGTTACAATGTTTTTCATCATCCCCATTGCTTCAACAACTTCTGCATTTCTACTAGCTATTTCCGCTTGATTTAAGCTTCTAATTGAATGTTCATTTGCTTCACCAAGGGTTTTATTAGTTGCAGCAGCGTTGATGAATGCCAACGAGACTATTAATATACCACCACCAACTGTCAAAAACCCTATGTAAGGATGGATCATAAATATAACAGCAATGTAAGCTATAGACCATGGGGCATCTAGAATTGTGTTGAGACCTGCGCTGGTTAAAAATGTTTTTACAGTTTGGAAATCTCTCTGAAGTTGGCTAGCGCCTGACCCTTGCTTTAATGCAGAACCTGCTATTGAATAAGCAAGTAACACAGGAGATAAATTATTATCTAACCACTCTCCAACTCTTATCATAGTATATGATCTAGCTATTTGTAACAAAGTATATACGAAGTAGATTATGCCTATAATTAAAGACAACATTAAAAGTGTTTCGATACTTCCACTACCTATCACTCTATCCAAAACCTGAAGAGAATATAAAGGAGTAATTAACATTAAAATATTCACGCAAAAAGCAAAGCCAAAAATAATTTTAAAGGCCAAATTACAGTCGTGCAGAGCTTTTTGAATAGGGTTTTGTTCTTGTATGACAGATTCTTTGTTATTATTGTTTGACATAATTTGATTCTTCAAATGTTAACATAGATTAATTATAGTATATATATTTTTATTATAGATGCAAGTTATTTAATTATTAATTAACTATCTTTAACTAATTTAATCGCATTTTCTATATCTTTATATCTCAGGATAACTGGAAGAATAATTCCATCCTTATTTTTTGGACCATAAATAATATTAAATGGAATTCCAGTTATTCCTTTTTTTAATAAAAATTGTGTAACTATATCATTTTCTTTTGTGATGTCTCCAATAAAGGTATAAACTTGACTATTTTTAAATAATTTTATAGTTGACGATCTATCAAGCACAAAAACTTTATTAATCTGGCAGGTTATACACCAATCAGCTGTTATATTTACAAAAATTACTTTATCATCCTTAATTAGTGATTCAATTTTATTTTCATCAAAACTCATCCAATGTTCGTTATATATTGCATCAAGTTTATTGAAATTCCTATTAACAGAGGAGGGGATAACTAGAAATCCGAGCATAATGATAGCAAAACTTGCAATTTTCAACTTCATATCCGATTTACACTCTATACAATATCTAAGCAAATAAATAAGCATAGAAACTGATAGCGCACTATAGAACCCAAGTAACGAATTTACCAACCATACTAACCATACAACAGTGCATACGAGCATAATTGCGAAAATAAATTTTAATCTTTTCTGCCATTTTCCTGATTTGGGAATGTAATTTAAGGAAGATGGAAATAAGATGAGAGATATATAAGGTAAAGCAAAACCTATGGAGGCTGAAACAAATATTGCAAATATGACAAATGGAGACTGGGTAACTGCAAACGTAATGCTTGTAACAAGAAAAGGAGCAGTGCATGGAGTTGCGAGTATAGTTGCGACAAGTGTAGAAATTATGACTTCTATATATTTATTTTTAGATTTTACTGAGGATAGAAAGCCAAGACCAATATTAAAGTTCACTCTGTCCAGAATAACACTAATCATAAAGGTCAATATAATTATACATAATATGATTACGCTAGGTTGTTGCATGCTAAAACCAGGCAAAAATATTTGCCCGATTTCTCTAGCTTCTAGAGTAAAAACTGCAAGCACTAAGAAATAAAATATTATTGTAAAAGTAGAAATAACAGAATATTCAATTCTATCTTTTGGAGTCTTGCTGTTAACTATGTGAAATAACTTCATCGAAAGTACAGGAAGAACGCATGGCATAAGATTTAGAATGAATCCACCAGCAATAGCTAGTGTAATATAAAATAAAATACTATTTTGTGTGGTATGTTTCGATATCTTGTCACTATCAAATTTGATTGGTTTATATCGCTTAGAACTAAATAACGAGAGTGATTTCGTATCAGCTACTAACTCACCTAGAAACATTAATTTGCATTTGTTCTCATGGAATTCAATAAAATCAGGCAAATATAAGTTGTTCATTTCATCAACTAGAACAAAATCTTGTGTCTCATTATTTGCTATTTCAAATTCCATAATTAATTTATTATTCTCTAAATAGGCTTCGTAATTTTTAAAATAATTTACCTCTGGAATGTTTTTTGGCTCGTTTATTGTAACAGATAAATCGGTTTCTTTTTTAAAACACCCTTGATCGTTACAAATTAAATATGTGAATTTGAAATCCACCGATACAGGTTTGGAATAGTCTTGTGCCTTTACGTAGATCGGTATATCTACACTATTTCTATATTCTGCATTAAGTGAATTTAAATTTTGTGAAAATTCAGGCCATGGCCAATCAACATAGTAATCATCAAGATTAGTAGATTTAGTAATTTCTATCTGTGTAGGAAGGCTTGTTCTACCAGAGTGTGCCCAATATGTTTTTTCTCCTTTATCTAGAGCAATATGTAAAATTGCTACTCCATTATCTTTATGAAGTGAAACATACTCCTTTGCACTAACTTGAATAGCTGCTAGAATAACAAGCAGCAAGATGCAAGTGCGAAGGATAAAAATACTACGACAAAGGGAGATGAATTTACTACTCTGTATATCTTGAATTATGGCGTGTTTGTGCATATATTATTGTGTATTGATTTATAACCAATGAAATTATTAATGATAAACATTAAAGACATTGACGGAAGTTTAACAGGTAAGATACTAATTGCCAACCCGTATTGCTCTTTTGGAGACATTTTTGACAAATGTATTATTTATGTTGCATCACATTCGCCACACGGTGCAATAGGTCTTATTGTAAATAAATTCGCTACAAACTTTGATCTTAAAAAACTTTATAGGATATCTGATAAATCAATTCCAGATAGTAGAAGAAAAATATTTATAGGGGGGCCTGTGGAACCTGAAAGAAGTTTCATACTTCACAGTACTGACTATACAAAAAATTTACTTTTTCCTGCCACTTCTAATTTAGCTATTAGCTCAAATCTTGAAATAGTAAAAGATATACTTAATTCATGTGGGCCAAAGCAATCTCAATTTATACTTGGTTACACTGCTTGGGGTATTGGTGAAATTGAAAAAGAGATAGAAAATAATTATTGGCTAATTCTAGAGTCTGATAATTCGATTATTTTTGATCAAAAAAATGACATCAAATGGCAAAGCGCTCTTAATAAAGCTGGAGTGGATAGTAATTACTTTGCATCTCAAATCGGACATAGCTAAATGGATTTACCAGGCCTTGCATTAAGTTTATCCTAAAGAATTTGTTAAAAGCAAATTGTTGTGTAAACTATTACTAAATAGTAACCTTTCATTAAAAAATTCTGTTTACTAGGTAAATAACTTGTGTTATCATGCAACCATAAATATATTATTATCGTTAAAGAATAACTTTTTGATGAATCGCAAATGAGTAAAACAGCAACTTATTATAAAGATAGTTTCTCTGAAGAATTCGAAAGAATTAATAATATTATCCAGGGGATGCGGACTTGTAAGAAATTGACCACAGAACAAATTGCGAATATAGGGCTTGATATAGCTCTTGAGGTACTCAAAGAGTCTGGTTATATATATAGTAAATCACCACAACTGACAGGTTTTGGAACAGATGGGTCAGAGTCGTTCAATAATTTGCTCAAAGAGCTCAAAGAATTCAGTAGTGCTAATCCAGAATCAGCAGCCGACGTTGATAACGGGCTGGGATGTTTAGTGGACATTTTGCCTGCAGTTGTAGCGCAAATCCAGATAATATCAGATTTAAGTGGTGTTGATGCTAGTCATCACTCATTTCTTCTTGCGTGCAAAGAAAATTCATTCAGACTTCTATGTGAAATAATCGAAACTCAAGTATTTATTTTAGATGAAGTTGATAGTATCCCGACTCTAGGTAGTACTACGAATGGTGAGGTTACGAATTAAAAACATTGACACAAGGTAATAAATGTCAAAACGACTTGCTGAATTGAGACGTGCAGGTGTTAAGTCTGATATGCCTAGGGCTGAAGATCCTTTAGTTAACCCAAGATTTATAAAAGTCACTCCTGAAGATGTAGAAGCAGAAAGAGTAGAAGCAGAAAGAGTAGAAGCAGAAGCTTTATCAGATCTTGCAAGATCCCTAGGCGATATTAGAAAAAAGAAAGCTACGCAATTGACGCAAAGAGTACGAGAAGTGGTAGCAGAGGTAAGACTTAGTACTCAAGATCATAGATTAGCAGTTGTGCCAGGTAAAGAAGAAGTATTATACAGATTTCATACTGGTGATGCTGGTCTTAGATCAGCAGCAGATGAGTTTTGTGCAGATAGAGGTGTGCCTCAAACATTGACCAGAGAGCAAAAAAAGCAATTTGTAGGAGCGCATGCAGGAGAAAATAAAAAATATATAGAAGAAGTTGGGTTCAGCCCTTTTGTTTCTATGACACGTGATTTACCATCGCTTGTAAGAACAAGTTTCAGAGGCATAAGCGAAGGAAGAATCGCAGGTGATGTTAATATTAGACAAGATGTATTTGAACGTGCATCTACTATAAGCGCAATCGTTGTTTCTAAAGAACATGTTACAACACCTAGAGCAGAATTATCCGAAGCTGAATGTGAAGCATGTTATGATACTCAAGCAGGACCAAGACTTGCATCTTTACCAAGAAAAGAATTTCGTAATCCTTTTTATAGGCAAATCGAGATTGATGCTCGGATGTTAGCAATAAGTCGTAGAAAACATGCAGATGAACCGTATAAATCTGAAGTAATTGCACTTGCTGAAATGGAAGCCACATATCCTCCAGATAAAAGACTTATAGATCTTGATGTTGAGAAATATAGAGGATTTTATGAGCGTAAGCAAGTTGTGCTAGATGAATTGGGCGATATTCCGAGAGCAGATAGAGCTGTACTTAGACAAAAAGCTGCAGAAAGGGCAGAAGCAATACGTAAGCGAGAAGCACTTGAAGAAACAAGACTAGCAATATTACATCAGCGAGCAGTGCATGAAGATGTAGAAAGATTGCAAAAATTAGAAGCACAATTAGAAGCACGTCGAGAAGCAGAAAGATTACGACAGTTAGAAGTACGTATCGAAGAAGCGAAACCAGAGGTATTGCGCAAAATCAAAGAATATAGGCACAAAACTAAAGAAGCAGAATTAGAGCTACGACAACTTGAAGACAGAATGAAAAAAGAAAGGGGCGAAGCATTAGCACGGCAAGAACTGGAAGCACGTAGAGCAGAAGAAAAAGCAGAAGCAAGAGACCGATTACTTGCATTGCAAGACAGAAGAAGGGCCGCAGCATTAGAACTACGAGATGCACGCGTTTCGTTTGACAGATCAACGCCAGATTTACATGTGCATGAAATGGCGCATTTGAGAAGGCAAAGCCCATCTGGAGGCAGGCTGAGATCTCTTTTAGATGTCGGTGCGCAAGAAGCAAAAGAAGAAGTAAGCTTGGAGACGCTAGGTAGAACGTTAGAATTACATAGTCCAGAAATAAAAGCATCACATCATCCATATAGCACAGATGAAAGAACACCGCAAATTAGAGCACAAAACCATCATAGCTCTGAGAGACACGGCCTCAGAAGCGCTTTGGGTAGAGGCGCATCATCATTACAATCTACTATGTTCAGGCCTACAAGGACACCTAGTAATATGCCACCTTCTACCCCTCACCAAAGTAGGGGGAAATTTGATTAAATCAAAATGCTACACTCAATCATACACATGATAAGAGTCACATAAATATCCTCTCGACTTTATCCTAGGTGATTTTGGAAGGCTGTTAACATAAGGTGTACAATTTTTGTGTACGCTACAATTAGGAAGTGCAAACGAAAGACTTAAGCAAACTAATACCTAGCTTCGGTAAATAATAAACAACTCTTTTGGCATATTAGTTCTCAGATATATGATTCTCCTCTACTGATAATATTTACAGATTTTACCTGTTCTAGTAGCTTATTATGGCCATGTTGCAACAGGGTCAAATTTTAGAATATTGGTGTATAAAAACGAGAAAGCGATCAGTTATTGTTGGTGGTTTTTTATTCGTACTAAAGAACACAATAATAAGATTGTGGTAATAAACTCACAACTCTACTTTATGCTATTAGTTGTAGTTTAATTATTTATTGGATATTTAAAAGTCAACTAGTAAAGTCTAAGGTAGCAAGTTTGATAATTAGTTGATAAATGAGTGGGAATTAACGTGTATTCTAAGAGTATAGAATGCCCAGTTTATATTAGAGAATATGGGATAAATCTCGAGAAATGATGAGTTATGTTCCCTGCAATTTAAGCAACTAGAAGTTACAAGAGGTATTTATGTCAAGGACAGGACGAACAGGACCAGAAAGACCTACATTTGAGGAATTGGCGGCGTTGTATAAAGAAAATAAACAGCGGTTTGTAGAAGTCGTGTCACAGATGCGAAGTGATGGTACTCGCGATATAAGTGGTGCAAGTGGCAAAATTGATGCGGCAAACACCTCAATAGATGCTGCTAAAAAAGCTATGGTTCAAGCAGAGGAAAAACTGGGAGATATTTCAGACAAAAGAGCTGGTATGGTCCCAAGCGCCAGAAAGGGGATACAAACAAGAGATGCTGCTCAGACCGCCACAGAAGATGCGGAGAAAAAAACTAAGGCTGCATTTGGACAAGTAAGGGACACAGGCGAGGATGTGCTTGAAAGTTTTCTACGAGATAAGCAAGATAATTCAGCGTATGACTCTCTTATATCAGGAATAAAAGAATATAATGATCTTGATAAGCACAGCAAAAAACTAGGAAAAAAAGCGGAAGCCAAAGGAATTGCGTGGGATGATGGTAGAGAGGCATCTGCTGCTATGGGAGCTACGGTTTCTGGGCCGTCTCGTGCGGATGAGGGGGAGGCGCATGGTGCGCATGTCGGTGGTAGGGATACGAGAGGAGAGGATGATAGAGCGCCACCACCACATGGTAGATCAAGAGAAGATGACGATGATATGTCGGTAGGATCAACACGAACATCAGTTAGTTCTGTCGGATCAAGAGGTTTTGATGATGATGAGCATCCACATATATTATCATCACGTGGTATGACTGAGGAGGCTTTAGAAAAATTAAGAGACTATATTTTTGGTGAAAAAGATGAGAAAGGAGTAAAATCTGGAAAGCTTACATATAAGTTTGAAAAGCATGGTCTTGAGGAGATTCAAGGAGTATCTGCAGGTGGAAAAACAACATATGGTGGGCCATCAGAAGATCTTCATGTAGTCCTTAAGTCAGGAGAAAAGGGAGATGTGGGTGGTTTTAAGAGTGTTAGGGATGTTGAAATAGAAGAAGCAAAGGGAGCAATTGTATCTCTTGGTATGCGCACTAGCGAAGGAGAAGCCTCTGGCCGTAGTTTTGTTATGGAATTTGGGGAAGATGGTAGAGTAAAAAATATGAGCCCAAAAGGAGAGGCAGTAAAATTTCAGGATAATGTTGCCTATATAGAACATAGGGGTGAAAAAATAGCTCTTCCTATAAGCGCAGAAAAATTTAAGGCATATCAGATACAATATGAACAAACACACTCTATGTCAAGAACTCCTGGTGTGGATAGAGACACGGTAACACATGCGCCAGCTCGTGCTACAGTGACGCACCCACCTCATATGCCAACAGCCCCAACTGCACCTCATACAGCTGGTGCTGCTACTCCTGGTATGTCTCCTGCTGATTCTCATGTGATCAGAGAGGACGAGGAGAGCAGAAGAAGAGTAGGAGAGCGTAATGATACACTATATAAATTGCATTTACAATATTGTGAACTGCGTAGCAAACGTGATAAGACAATAGATGGTCTAGCAGAGAAAAAATTAATTGCAGAAAAACTTGAGGTAGCATTTCCGGGGATTGATAGGGGTACATACACAGCAGCGATGGGGATCATAACGCACGCTAAGAGTATGGATGCTACTGGTAAGTATATATCACACACAGCAGAAGAAATAGCCACGAAGGCTAATCATGCGTTTGGGATCAGTTCGCTTTCAGCTCCTGCACATACTGCTGGAAGGGAGGGGGGGCATTCAGCTACTCTCGATGACTTCGGTAGTCCAGTTAGTGTAGTTAGTGCTGCTCCTAGACGGGAGTCTTTGAGTGCAGCGCAAAGAGAGTATATTGATAGAGATCGTGCTAGTGCGGTGGCGTCTCTTGCGGCTGATGCAGCAGCAAGACGTGGATCTGTTGCATCAGTGCAGCCACCTCAGCCTAGTGCACACGGTGAGCACGAAGAAGCACAGAGACAAGCAATAGAGAAGCGTAATGGGTTACTTTATGAGTGTTATTTAACATATTGCTCAAGTGGGAGAGAAGCTAGGGCAGGTACAGCGACTACTATGCTTACAGAGAAATTTCCAGGAATATCGGCGGATACAACACATAAGATAGTTGATTCTTTTGCGGCGAATATTGGTTTGTCTCATGCGTTTGATGAGGGGCATTTCCCAAAAAGCCCATCGGAGATGCATAAAGTATTTAATTCGCGTGGCATGGAGAGCCACTTGACTCCTCTTTTGGCTACGATGGGAGAGTCTGGAAGAGAAGCAGCTATGGGTACAAGGAGTGCGCCACTGCAATCTCCGCCACATTCAGAGATTGCAGCAATAGGTATAGATATAGATGACTCGCTTAATAGACTACGTTCTAGTTTAGCAAGTAGTAGAGCGGCTTGGTCTGCGCATCCACCTGAGTTACACACAGCGCATATGGATGCGCATGAAGCAGCGAGAAGAGAATCAGTGTCTCCTGAACATGCGGATCGTCAACCTGAACCAGCAGCAGCTACGGTTGCAACTAGCCCTCACACACCTACACGTAGGTCAGTCATGGCGGCAGCAGATGGAGTAAGAGAGGAAATAGAAAGCAGAAGAGCAAGACAGCCATCACATGATAGCGCAGAAAGCGCAATCGCAGCGCACTCCGTTGTAGATGAAGGAGAACGAGATGCGCTAAAAGCAATACTTGAGCCTGTGGCTCTTCGACCTGCTGTAACCGCATCTGGTACACCTCCGGTACCAGAACACAAAGTTGATGAGGGGTATATGACAGCAACTCCTGCTTCTGTGCAACCTCCTCCAAGCAAACCTACTCCTGCTCCCCCTCGGAGGGAGGTGACTCCTGAAGAAGAGAGCTCCAGAGCTAAGCTTGATGGGGAGAGAATAGAACGACGTAATAAGGCACTTTATGAGTGTTATAAAGAATATTGTAAATCACGTTCAACAAATAAAGAAGCAGCGAAAGAAACTGCAACTCAAGCGATTGGAGAACATTTTGGGGTTCTTGAGCAGTACAGAATAAATAGTATACTTAGCTCTTTTGAAGACAATCTTCCAAAAAAAGGGCTTTTTGGGGGTTACACTCCAAAATCAGAAGCAGAGATGGGTAAAGTGTTTGGCTCATTTTTACCAGTACGCGATCTATCTCCCATTGAAAGAGGGAAGGATATTGGGATGATTAATCCTATAGCGGGGAGAGGCGGAGTTGGGTGGAAAGCTGCTCCGCTTATGGATGCCCCAGGTGGGACAGCTAAGCCAAGAGTAGCAGCTTTTGTACCGCCACCACCTCGTGTAGAGGAGCGTAGTGGAGATGTTGGGGTGCAACATTATATGACTGGTATGGATCAGTTTAGGCATACAAACAGAGGTGCAGGACCTAAGAAAGCAGGGGGAGCTATGGAACGTAAGGGGTTTGGAGCTGCGCCTGCAAGAGGAGAAGATGGGGCTGGGCCAATACCTGTAACAAGAGGTAGAACCCTTGAGAAGGGAGGTCATACTGATCCTAGGGATGTTAGTGAGTCTTGGTCGCGTTCTCCATCGCCGGAAAGAAGCGGTGATGTGGGTAAACCGCATTTTGTATCGCCGGCACCACCGCCAGCAGTGTCTCATTCATCATCCGGTGAATCGAGAAGAGTATGGTTTACGTCTGGTGACGCGTCTGCTCCTCATACGCCACCTAAAGAAAACCCATTTGTTAGGTCTGTAGACCCATGGGTTACCCCTGGAGAGCTGTATGCTAGGAGTGATACTTCACATAGTTCAGATGGTTCTGATAGATCAAGCCCTGGGAGTGTTGTTGTTGTCGGATCACTAGCTGATAGACTACATACCACACCATTTAGAGATGTTTCAGCAGAAAGAAGCCCTAGAGAGTCAGCACATGTACCTGAACCTACTGGAGTTAAACCTATTGTAAAGGGTATTACAGTACCTCCAGGTGCATCACGAGCACCACAATCATCTGTATCACGTGTCCAACCACCACCACGAACAAGCGTTACAGAACCCGCAGCCCCCAAACCTACTATGTCCAGTACTGATACGCACCACCACGCGGATAGCTTGAGAGACATGTTGGATACTAGACCACCAAGCCCAGGTAGAAGAAGAAGTAGCGGATCTTTGGGTCCAGCAGCTTCTCCTAGAAGTGCAGAAGATACTGGTAAAGGAGGCGGTGGCCATGGTCGTGGAGGAGAAGGTTAAAATCAGAGCAATTATTTATTGTAATTTATAAATTAATATGTATATATTAATTATTATGTACATTCATTAACGCTTGCGTCAATTAATTCAATTACAGGTTACAATATGCCAAAAATAAAACCAGAAATATTTAAGTCTAAACACGCAGAAGAACTCTACAATTTTTGGGTAAGTGATCCTTACGCTGACGAAATTCTTGATAGTATTTGGCAGGATTTATGGGTCAAAGTTGATGAAGCATATTATTTATGGGGGCAGTATAAATCTTCAGCATTAGTTCCTGCTCTTGAAGCATTAGAGATGGCGCCTGGTTCTCCTATAACGCGAGTACTCGTAGCAGATGTATATTTCAGAAACCAAGATTATACAAATGCAGAACCTTATGCTGAATATTGTACAACGCTATACACGGAAGATACCTACTGGTTCATCAAATATGCTAAATGCTTAGCGCATTTTAAGGATGAAAAAGCAGTTGAATATTTTGATAAGGCAATTGAACTAGCAACTGCTAGTAATGTGCCTGATACTATAGCCTTTTCTTTAGCAGAAAAGGCTCGTTTCTTAATGAATCAAGAAAGATTCGATGAAGCTCTAGCACTTACAAAGCAAGCAATCGAAATTTCTCCAACTTCTTCTATTGGCTATGGAATTCTAGGACAAATTTATCTCAAAAATAAAACATTAGATTTAAGTGAAGGGCTTGCTGTATTAGAGCAAGGTCTAAAGATAATACCAAATAATCCTTCGATCCTATCATTAAGAGGCAATTTGCTTGCTGAGCTTGAAAGGTATGAAGAAGCTGTAGCATCCTATGATGCATGTATAAAGTACACTTATGCTGCAGGCGAAGAATATGCCATCTCATATGACTATTCATGCATAGCAGATTGTTTATTTAAACTAGGTAGAATGAGTGAAGCTATAGGATATTTGGATAGAGCTCAGGAAACTATGGATAGAGAAGGCTATTCTTTACCAGAACGTATGGCAAGCACGATGGATAGTGCATTTGCATTGAAAGCAAGTGTGATGAGAGAGATAGAATCATTTGAAGAAGCTGCTTGTTCTGATGGAGATGAAGATTTAGATGCTGCTGAGCTTGTTGAGGAAGCAAGAACCACTTTAACATCAACTGCTGCTACAGCAACATCTACGGATTTAGAATTTCTCTTATCAGACTTTAAATCTATGAGGCAGGAGCTAGCAGAACTTCGCGCTGAAAAAGAAGCGCTTGCTTCTGATGCTGAAGGTCTTAAGGCCTATGTTTCATCAAAACATGCTGAAAAAGAAGCAATGAAAGAAATGGTGGCTTGGATTAAATCTGTGCCACCTATGAAGGAATACTATACAGCTGTTATAAGCACACTTGATGAAATTTTAATAAGCGCAAAAGCTGTAAAGGGAGGATATGTTGAAGCTAGAGAAGGGTTTGGCATACCAGGATCTACACTTGCTTCTGCGCTACCTTTTGGTGGTATAGTTTCAGCTGTAAATGCAGCAGTTTCAGCTATTCAAACTCAGCGTTTGGAGAATGAGGCATCAAGAGTGTTAAGTACAAGTGGCTTTGAGACCGTAAGTGGAGCTGAGAAATTATTTAAGAAAATAGCTATAGAGTCATGTAGACATAAATATGAGATTATACAAAGCGTTGAAATTAATGAAGATTCAGCTTCATTTACCTTACTTGCGATGTTTAGTGAATTAAAGGCTAAATTTGTAGAAGCAAGGCATATTTCAGCAGCTTCAAAATACGGTGTTCAGGATGCAATGCAGCTTAGTATCTTATTTAAGAGCGGAGAGCTGAAGAGTTTAGCAGAAGAAACTGTTCTTACAACATGTGTAAATAAGATAGTAGATAGAAGCATTCAGCTATCATATATTGATACGATTCGTCAGGGATTTGCATTAAAGATGAGACCTGCAGAAGAGGTTTCTGCTTTCTTTGAATCCAAGGCTTTGTATGGGGGTTCTCCTGTTGCAGCACCGTCATATATGGATACTGCACCTAAGGGTGGAAGTGGTGGGACTGAGAAAAAGAGTGGCGGTGGACTCTTTGGTATCAAAAAACTCTTTGGTGGCAAGAAGCTCAAATTTATGGATGACGATTTTGTAACTGAATGGGATCCAGGCGAAGGCGGAATCTTTTCCCTTTCTGGCAACACAGATGTCCTTGACGCAGAAGAGTTTTGTTAGTCATCCGTCCCTCCCCGCATTAAATGCGGGATCCACTCTTTTTCAGTAAGGCAGTATAGGAAGTTGTGGGCCCCGTATCATAGCGAGGGGTGACTGTGTAACATTTGATGTGCCGAAGTAGACAAAAAATACTGATCCCATTGCACTACGGAGTTCCATCGTCATTCCTGCGAAAGCATGGATCTCTTTTCTTAAAAATAGATCCCGCATTTAATGCTGGATGACCGAAGTTTGACTAAAAGCTAAAGGATTCTTTAAAATCCGTGGGTCTATTGTGATAAAATAATATAATATCATAGGTAATTGCTCTTTTTAACTGCTCAACAAATCTTTTTTTTTTGCAAGTTTGAAGCTAGCAAGATTATTAGGTGTTTAGTCCCATATTGTAATGGCGATGATATTATAATATGGGACTAAACAGGTATTTTTGATATTAAATCAGAAAAATTTGCCTTCATATATAGTCTCTATGTTTAAATATGAAACTATACTTACTATTTTGAATTTATCCACTTCGGACAGCTATGCATTATACATAATCCAAATCTCACTAAAAACTCCTTAGTGTAGATTTACCAACCAATCCAGCCTTTATATAATTTTATATCAAATATTGATTTGACAATTGCAAGGTCAAAACTTGTATTTTTAATTTTTAAATCTCTGTTAATAGCAATGAAGTACTCTGCGGATTAGTAATTCCACGGCTTATCATATCTTCCAGTTCAGCTAATAAACTACCATTACTAGATAAGTTTAGATAAGTGTTTGGTGCTACTTTTAGCCTATTATTTATAACCGAGATTATAGCTTCTTTTTAACAACCACAATCGGACATTACCAAATTACGCTTACACTGCATAACTTATGGTTGACAAAATAAAAATTCTATAACACAATCTGAATTTGGACCCGTAATGGGTATATGAAACAAAATAATGTTATTGAGATGTCCAGGAATTATACAACAAAATCAACCAATAGTGGCAAAACAGCTGATTCGAGTGTGGCAAGTGTAGTTCCCGCAGTTGGAGATTCTACTGATAGTTCTGTTGTTTCCAGTAGTGGTGGTGTGTTTGATTTTGCTGCTGGAGTCGCATCAACACCTATTGGAGTATCTTTTCCACCAAAAGGAGAAATGTTAGAAAAGGTTCCAACTATGAAAGCAACATTTGTCTTTGATGATATTATAACTTGTCTTACTGGTATTGATGTTGCTTCTCAAAATTATCTTATTCTTTTACTTACTAGCATACGTGAAGCCTATGCTGAGAGTCTAAAGAAAATTAACATTGAATCGCAAGAAAAAGGAGAAATAATAAGGGATACGGTACTTTTATCTGCAATAAAAGATACAGTAGATGCAATAAGGGGGGATAATATTTCAACTTTGAGTTTAGCGTTAAATAAAGCGAAAGAAGATGTTGATATAAAAAAATTGGTAAAAGCTGGTAGTCAACTGTTAAAATTCATGAAATCAGGAATAATAGAGGAGAAAGACGCTCAAGAACTTAATGAGGCAATAGGAAAATATTTAAAGACAATTATAATTGAAGTTGGAATTTTAGAAGAAAAGCTATCTGCCGTTCTACTTACTTCGTCAGTAACAATGAAAGATTCCAGTGATATAGAACATGAAATTGTAGATGCAGTTTCTGCAATGAGAGTACAACCAAGCAAAGGAGACATAGATACTGTTTTTATTAGAGATGAAACGGGTAGTGAAATTCGAGAGATGAGTTCTGGAGTAGAAGTACTGCCATCATCAGATTTAGTTGTAGAATGTTCTGAGCAGGCGTTAATTGCAGCAAATGCGAGAGGTGATGATAGGAATCTAGCAACGCATGGTAGTAATTTTTGTTATTGGTATAGTATTAGTGATGGGCATAGATTGGTTCTAGATATAAAACAAAGATTTTTGTCATCAGGATATGTAGATGCTGATCCAACAAAAGGAGTTGTTGTAAGAGCTGGAGAAGAATATGCTTCTACTCGAGAAAACAACTTAGGTATTCTTGTTTCAGATCCATATTATTATTCCGTTGGAAAAGAGATACTATTTAGTGATTATTTAAACAGCGACATTGACAAAATAACAAAGCAAGGTCTGTATAGTACGATTGAGACTAGAGATTGGGAAAGACTACCAGAAAAACTTATAATACCTATTTTATCAGGAGCACACTGGAGAATAGTGTGTACGGAAATAGATTATGGAGAGCATAACCTTGAAGAAGTAGACACATCAGCATGGACAAGGCATCCTACATTAAGAATAACTATAAACGATCCTTATGGTGCTACTAATGTGAGTAGCACCATAAGAGATGAGATTATAGAGAGTTTACGTCTTGTAGCAAACAAGCTCCTTACTATGAGATACAATAGTAGTGAGTTTCTTGAAATTACGCCAGATAATATTCAGTTAATAATAAAAGAAGTAGATCAACAAGGACGAGGGGAAAATGGATGGGATTGTGGTCCAATAACATTTAGTAATTTAGAAGACTATGTGAAGCAAGCAATAGAAGGAAACAATCTATCTGAATTTATAGATTTTACAATTCCAAGTGTAGAATCAGCAGTTCATAGTACAAGAATTGTTGAAGTCAGACAAAAACATTTACAAGAATATGAGAGAGTGACAGGTATTCCAATTAATGTGACAAGAGATCAAGAAATATCTGTATTTATTCAAAAAGAAATAGAAGAAAAGTTGGGTCAATATCAAAAAAGCACTATTTATCATGAAATATACAAACAAATTTCTAGCCTACAACCCGAAGAAATAATACAGCTATTTACTATTCTAGATATCAGAAGACTATTCGAAACACCGACTTATACTGATGAATATACTTTAGAAGAGTTTGCTTATGCTTTAGGGGTTTTATCAAACAAATTTGATAAAATACTTCGTGAACCATCAAGTGTGGATAAGAAGATTGAGGATAGAAAGGTTGAACTTCAAGCAGAATGTAATAATATTTGGGAAGCTATTAAGAATGGTAATATAAGAGAAGTTAAGAGGTTTCTAGATGAAGGATTTGATCCTAAAGCAACACAAGGTGATGAGACTATAGTAATAAGAGCTTTAAACGAATATAGACATGAGGTGCTAAAGCTTTTAGCAAGAGATAAAAGAACAGATTTACCTGAGATGCATAGAGCTGTGATTCTTGAAGATATAACAAAGCTAGAGAGGTTACTTGTAGCCGAATGCAAAGATATAAATTTACAATATCAAGATAAAATGACTCCATTAATGTTTGCGGCCTTTACTGGAAATATTTTAATTGTCAAAAAATTACTAGAGACCGGAGCAGATATTGATCTAGCTGATAAAACTTTCGGTAAGACCGCTATACATTGGGCTGCTCAATGTGGACAGAATGACACAATAGAATGTCTTATAGCAAATGGAGTAGATATCAATGCAGTAAATAAAAAAGGTAGTACAATTTTACACTTTGCAGCTCAGAATGGTCATGTAAGGGCAGTAGAGCTTCTGCAAGGACATGGAGTAGATATCAATGCAGTAAATAAAGCTGGTAATACAATTTTGCATTCTGCTGCTGACAAAGGTCATATAGAGATAGTAAAGTTTCTACAAGAACATGGCGCTGATATACAGGCAGCTAATAAAGATGGTAGGACAGCCTTGCACTTCGCTGCTGATAAAGGTTACACAGAGATAGTAAAGTTTCTACAAGAACATGGCGCTAATATGCGAGCAACAGATAATGATGGTAATACAGCTTTGCATTCTGCTGTTTTCGTTGGTCAGAAAGACACTATAGAATTGTTGATAGAAAAAGGTCTGGATGTAAATTCAGTAAACAAAAATGGTTGTACGGCTTTACACTCTGCAGCTTTTAATGGTTATAATGATATTATAGAACTCTTGATAGAAAACGGTGCGAATCTAAATGCTCCAGATAAATATGGTAGGACAGTTTTGTACTATGCTAAGGATGGAGGGCATAAAGATACTATAGAATTTTTGATAGAAAAGGGTGTTCTGCGAGCAACAGAGGATTGTATGCCAGCTTTACATTATGCAGCGAAAAAAGGACATAATGATACTGTAGAATTGTTATTAACAACAAAAGGTTTAGACGTAAATGCTATAGATAGAGATGGTAGAACAGCTTTACACTGGGCTAGTTTAGGTGGACATATTGATATAGTAGAATGCTTGGTAGAGCATGGTGCGAATGTAGCTGAAAAAGATAAATATAATTATACGCTTTTACATTGGGCCGCTCAGGGTGGGCATGCTGGTGTAGTGAAATATTTGGTAGAACATGGTGCAAACGTAAATGCAAAAAGTAAATATGGTATTACAGCTTTACACTGGGCTAGTTTAGGTGGACATATTGATACGGCAAGGTATTTGATGGACCATGACGCAAAGATCAATGCACTAGATGACCATGATAAGACGCCCTTATACTTAGCAGCAAAAGGTGGATATGTTGAGGCAGTAAAATGTTTGGTAGAATACGGAGGAAAAGTAAGTATAAAAACTAAAAGTGGTAAAACAGCATTGCACGCAGCTGCTAAAGGCGTACATGTTGATATGGTAGAATATTTGGTAGAACATGGGGCAAACGTAAATGCAACGACTAGAAGTGGTGATACAGCACTGCACGCAGCTGCTAGTGGATATTTTGATATAATAAAACATGGTGGAGATACAGTAGCACGACACGTAGCCGCCAGCAACCGCTTTGATATGGTAAGATATTTGGTGGAACATGGGGCAAACGTAAATGCAAAAATCGATTATTATATAGGGGGAGGTGGAGAGACCCCTATATATTTAGCTGTTCGTAGTGGGCATTTTGATATGGTAAGATATTTGAGGGAACACGGGGCAAACGTAAATGTAAAGACTGGGTATGACCCTATGGGGTTTGGTGGAGATACACCTCTACGAACAGCTATTAAAAATGGACGTGATGATATAAGACAATATTTGCTAGAACATGGCGCACGCACAGATGAAGATGGTTGTGAAGACAACAAGAAATGTGTAGTAATGACAGCTGACAAAGTGATGTATAGTATGCCACTTTTGAATGAGAATGTTTTATTGCGTACTATTGTATTGCGTAAAGATAGTGATTTATTAACATGCTTACTAGAACTTTCTGTAAGAGACCAGCAAGAAATTATTAGAGATTATGAATCATTGCTTGAAACAGAACTAATTGCTGAAAACCAGTTACTGGGTGAGTTATGAATCATACCAAATCGGAAACCAAAAGAAGAAGTGCGAGATAATACCTTATCAAGCTGCCTGATTTTTTATCACTGTCAGATTATCTCTTAACTAGTACAGAGTTTAGCAGAAGAAACTGTTCTTACAACATGTGTAAATAAGATAGTAGATAGAAGCATTCAGCTATCATATATTGATACGATTCGTCAGGGATTTGCATTAAAGATGAGACCTGCAGAAGAGGTTTCTGCTTTCTTTGAATCCAAGGCTTTGTATGGGGGTTCTCCTGTTGCAGCACCGTCATATATGGATACTGCACCTAAGGGTGGAAGTGGTGGGACTGAGAAAAAGAGTGGCGGTGGACTCTTTGGTATCAAAAAACTCTTTGGTGGCAAGAAGCTCAAATTTATGGATGACGATTTTGTAACTGAATGGGATCCAGGCGAAGGCGGAATCTTTTCCCTTTCTGGCAACACAGATGTCCTTGACGCAGAAGAGTTTTGTTAGTCATCCGTCCCTCCCCGCATTAAATGCGGGATCCACTCTTTTTCAGTAAGGCAGTATAGGAAGTGTGGGCTCCGCGTCGTAGCGCGGGGTGACTGTAATGCGGGATGACCTTGAATACGAATACATAATCCAAATCTCACTAAAAACTTCTTAGTGTAGATTTACCAACCAATCCAGCCTTTATATAATTTTATATCAAATATTGATTTGACAATTGCAAGGTCAAAACTTGTATTTTTAATTTTTAAATTTCTGTTAATTGCAATGAAGTACTCTGCGGATTTTATAATTCTTTGCTTTTGGATGTAACTAACAGGGTTTTCTATATTAAAATCGCTACTTCTAGCTTTAACCTCACAGAATATTATAGATTTTCCTCTTTTAAGTATTATATCAATTTCACCCATCTTGCTTTTCCATCTGTGTTTGATAGGGAAATAACCTTTTAAGATATAGCGGATGATTACAATATACTCAGCTAGTAAACCGCGTGTATGGTTATGCATTTTTGCAATTCCAATGTTCAAAGTAATTGACTATAGCTATTTTTATAACTATAAATTCTTTCCTCTATTTCATTTCTAAAATGTTTTACGAGGCCTTGAATTGGCCAAGCTGCAGCATCACCTAGAGCACAAATTGTATGTCCTTCTACGTGTTTTGTAACATTTAATAGATCGTCAATCTCATGAATTTCAGCATCACCTTTGGCAAGGCGTTCCATTGTGCGCCACATCCATCCTGTGCCCTCTCTGCATGGAGTGCATTGACCGCATGATTCATGCATATAAAATTTGCTAAGTCTAGCTATTGCTGCTATTAAATCAGTAGATTTATCCATAACAATAACACCACCAGTACCCAAGCCAGATCCAACAGCTTTTAAAGCATCAAAATCCATTGTAACATTTTCTGAAATTTCTTTTGTGATCATAGGGCATGAGGAACCTCCTGGAATTATTGCTTTGAGATTATCCCAGCCTCCACGCACCCCTTTAGCATGTTTTTCAATAAGTTCTTTTAAAGAAATTCCCATTTCTTCCTCAACATTACAAGGCTTATTTACATGTCCAGAGATGCAAAAAAGTTTTGGCCCTGTATTATTTGGCTTACCAATGGATGCAAACCATGAAGAACCTTTTCTAAGAATAGTTGGAACAACTGCTATTGATTCTACGTTATTTATAGTGGTAGGACATCCATACAATCCAGCGCCAGCAGGAAAAGGCGGTTTTAGTCTTGGCTGGCCTTTTTTTCCTTCCAAGCTTTCTAGCAAAGCAGTTTCTTCTCCACAAATATAGGCTCCGGCTCCTCTATGTAGAAAAATATTAACATCAATTCCAGATCCGCAGGCATTTTTTCCAATCAGACCAGCTTCGTTTGCTTCATCTAATGCTCTTTGTAATATTTGAGATTCATGAAAAAATTCGCCTCTGATATATATATAACATGTATTAGCTCCTATCGCTATGCTTGCTAATAGACAACCTTCTACAAGTTTATGAGGTTCATATCTTAATATATCTCTATCTTTACAAGTACCTGGTTCTGATTCGTCTGCATTTACAACAAGATAGCTTGGTTTGCTAGAATTTTTTGGCATGAATGACCATTTTACTCCTGTAGAGAATCCGGCTCCTCCTCTTCCTCTTAGTCCGGAGTCCTTGACTTGATTAATAATCCAATCTCTTCCATTTTGGATTAGTATTTTTGTATTATCCCAATCTCCTCGCTTTTTATGGGCAACAAGATCGGTTGGGAATTTTCCATACAGATTTGTAAAAATTCTATCATCTAATTTGAGCATTTATGTACCTCTCCAAGCCTGGATTTATATTGCATCATTATATAGTTTTTAGAAAATTAGCTAGTATTATTGTTGCAAGTGAGGCCTATTTTAGTATATATCTTGAGAATATGTAATTTTTTTTCTATGAAAGCAGCTAACACAAATTTCACTGTATTAGATATTGGGAGCTCTAAGATTAGCATCATCGCTGCTCAGCTACAGGCGCGTGGAGATGCCAAAGTTGGGTATCAAGGTGTTTTTCATTCTAATGGGATGAAAGCTGGTGTTATAAATGATTACAGAAAGTTGGAATCGAGTATTGTAAACGCAATTTATAATTTAGAGAGTGAAATAGATAGGAATATCAGCACCATCTCAATTTCCATTTCAGGGTTTGGAACAAAGTCATATTATATCTACCATAAAGTTAGATTACTGGAAGGACAAGTTACAAAATCGGACGTTAATATTTTAATTTCAAAAGCACTTGAGCAATTTAGTGCAGATGATCAAACAGTTATACATTATTTCCCCATAGAATATACACTAGATACTAATAATTCTATTCAGAATCCCGTAGGCATGTTTGGTAATATTCTTGGATGTAGGTTGCATGTTATTACAGCTGAAACCAGCCAAGTTACGAATATATTAAATTGTTTTGCAAAATGTAATATAGGAGTCAATGAAATTATTGTAGGTTCTTATGCTGCTAGTCTTGCTGTGCTGACAGAGGATGAAAAGAGTCTTGGATCAGTTGTAATAGATTTTGGAGCTTCAACTACTAGTTTTGCAGTTTTCGTTGGTGGGCAGCTTATCTGCACTGGTTATGTTCCGCTTGGTGGTGCTGCAATCACATCAGATATTGCTAAAATCCTTTCAATTTCTATTTCTGCAGCAGAAAAAATAAAAGTTTTATATGGTTCTTCATTTTCCTCTTCGAAAGAAAATGAAGTTATGATAAATCTTGCAGAATTTGAACCTCAATTTGGTGTTGAAGATGAGAGAAACATTACTTCCGATGATTTGAGTATGATAATATCAGCGCGTGCTGAAGAGATTATAGAGCTTCTAAAGTCTGAATATGATAAAATGGGAGTCGATCATTTAATTTCTAGAAGAGTCATTCTTACTGGTGGTGGTTCTCAGCTCAGAGGTATTAAAGAAATAGTATCCGAAAATTTTAGAAAACAAGTGAGGCTTGGTAATCCTTTGAATATTCCTGGCTTTGTTATAGACCATAGCGTCATGAGTTATTGTAGCGCAATTGGTATTATCAAATATGAAATGATAAAACAAATCAAACATTCATCATTTTCAACAAATTCCAGTAATTTCTTTGGTAAATTCTCTAAATGGCTCAAGCAAAGCTTATAAGAATTCTTACTTTATTTGTGCTATGTTTTCCACAAATAGCGTTTGGTGCATCTGCTTGGCTTCCAAAAAATGGTGAATATGTTATAGGAATCAGTTTCTCCCAACTTAGTTCATTTTCAAAAGAAGTGGAAATTGAAATCGATATATACGAAAAATTAGAGTTTAGAATTGCTGAGTTATATCTAATTAGAAGTGATTTAATTGAAAAGATTTCAAAATATGATTATGTTACTAACCAAAAAATAGAGATTATTGACAAAAAAATAAAGTCTCTGAGAAAGCGCCAAGAGGATATTACAAAAGATTTTGTCAAAAATTCCCAAAATTACTACTTTGAGAGAGGTATTAATTCAAATAATTCTATGGGATTCTCTGCTACTGCTTCATCAAGCATTGGTTTTGTAGGTAGTTCAAAAAAAGTTTTGGATTTAGAAATTTTTGGAAAACGCAAGTTGTACGAGAATAAGCAATGGATTTTTTCTGGAGAATATGGGTTTAGAATTCTAAATCTTCGTGACAATGATATCTATCCTATGTTGAGATTAAATAGTGCTCATGTTAAGACTACCAAATTTCATAGAAAATTAATTTCTGAAGCAGATATTTCTATTGTTGCAACTGGAAATAATCATGTAGAGTCTAATATTCGTCAGACAATAGAATTTTCATCCGGCTATATGTTGCAGGTCAGTACATACTATGCCTACAAGGAAAATTACAACCTAAACTACAGATATTTTTGGAGAGATCAATTCACAGTTGCAAAAAAATTATCTGATGATATCATAAGCCATTTTGGACTTGATACTATAAGTGTTGGTCTGTATCAAGATTATTTCCATAAAAAGCGGAAACGATCTGGAAATGGGATATTTTGTGGAGTTTGGTTTAGAGCCTAATAATTTAGATATATCAAATGAACGGACAGATGCAAAGTCTTCATATTTATCATATAAAAATTTACTATTAGCTTGTACGAAGGAAAAATTTATACTTCCTTTCCGTGGAACCATAAAAGATTTCCAAATTAAAAATTTTAGACAAATTTCCTATTATCTAAAATCTGGATTTATTATTGGGGTGCATAATAGAAAAAAAATTCTTTTAATAAATGAAAATCATATTTATTCAATAGATTATTTCTTGTCTGAGTACAGGAGTTACACGCCGTATTTATGTAGCGAGAAATTTTTTTTAAGTGTCGTTGAATCAAATTATAAAAAAAAGAATATTATTATTTCTGAGTATAATCAACGTTTTTTGAATTCTAATGCTAGTGCGTATATTTTTAATAATTTTTTAAATAGAGTTTTTGTTAGTTTGTTTTTAGTGAGTATTATTTTATGTTTCCATTCGTTCGGGATATTGATTTATGTTTCAAACATAATATATTTTATACAAACTCTTTTTAAGATATATATTTTTGTTAGTTCATTTTTTGAAAATACCTCTTTTCAAAAAAAACCCGTAATATACAGAAATCTACCCACATATACGATTTTAGTACCATTATATAGAGAAGCTTCTAAAGTAGTATCAATAGTTCAGTCCATTGAATCTCTGAACTATCCTAAGAATAAGTTGGATGTGAAATTGATTCTTGAGGAAGATGATTGGTTAACAATAAAAGCTGTACAACTTATTAAGTTTCCAGATTATTTTCATATAATTTTCACTCCACCATCAAATCCTAGAACAAAACCTAAAGCGTGTAATTTTGCAGCTTCTTATGCCAAGGGAGAATTTTTGGTAATTTATGATGCTGAAGATAAACCATGCAAAAATCAACTAATTGATGCAATAGCAAAATTTTCAAAGCTAGGCCCTGAGTATGCTTGTCTTCAAGCTAAATTACAAATTATATATAAAAAATATGATTTGCTTGGCTTGCTATTTAAGCTTGAATACGATGTGTTGTTTTCTTTTTTGTTAAAGGGATTATGTAGATTTAACTTGCCAGTTCCTTTGGGTGGGACAAGTAATCACTTTAGAACATCAATATTAAGAAAAATTGGCTTATGGGATCCATACAATGTTACAGAAGATGCGGATATAGGATTAAGGCTTAATGTAATGGGTTACAAGGTAGCGATCTTAGATTCTGTTACAAATGAAGAGGCATCCGTTTCGATTATTGCATGGTTTAAACAAAGGACGAGGTGGATAAAGGGTTTTATTGTAACTATTTTTATCTATGCAGTAAGAAATAAAAACAAACAGACCTTTTTGCAGAAATTGTCTGTATATATTTTTTTAGGTTTGTCTGTTTTAGGCTATTTATTAGTTCCTATATTGATAATAACTGCTTTCAAACATCAAAACAACTCTGTGATTGGTGTTTTTAGCAAAGTAAATATAGGCTTATTTTTGATATTTTTTTGGTCAGTTGCATATTTTATAGTAAATATAGATGCGAATTATAAAATTACCCGCGCGAGTTATTTTGGTATGATGCTATTCCCATTTTATTTTTTGATGCATACAATAGCAGCGTACTTTGCAGTATTAGAAGTTATTTATAAGCCATTTAGGTGGAATAAAACAGACCACGGAATTTATAGCTAATTCAAAGTTAATGACTATACTCATTCGGTCGTCCTGCATTTAATGCGGGATCTATTATTTTTCAGTAAGGTAGTATAAGAAGTGGGGGCACCGCGTCATAGCGCGGGGTGACACGGGGTTCCATCGTCATTCCTGCGAAAGCAGGAATCTATTGTCTCAAGAATGGATCCCGCATTAAATGATGGATGACTGGGATGAGCAACAACGTCCCATGTTCAAAGTAATTGACTATAGTAGGTAGCAGTAAGCCGGATTCTGTCTAGTGTATTGCTACATCTAGTGATGATGATTTATCTAGCATCAGTGTTGCCAATGATGTCAAGCGACCTACCCGCACATCTAAACTAGCAATGTTTTCTTAAAAAAGAACGATATGCCTATTTGGTCTTGCTCCTAACGGGGTTTACCATGCCTTTTCTGTTACCAAAAAAGCGGTGCGCTCTTACCGCACCTTTTCACCCTTACCTTGCGGCGGTATATTTTCTGTGGCACTTTCCTTAAGGTTTCCCTTACTGGGTGTTATCCAGCGCTATTTTGCTATGGAGTCCGGACTTTCCTCGTAGAATTATCACCTACGCCATCATCTTGCTACCAGACTGCTTTGTAATACAAATATATAATTTCGTCAATATTTTCCTATGCTTTTACTTTGTAACGTTTTCGTATGTAAGTTGGGTGGAGTAGAGAGAGGTGGAAGGACTATTTCCTCCGCAGCTCTTGCTACTAATGGAATTTTAGTTTTTCTCCTTTCAGGAACATGTATATGGGATGATTCTGGTGTTAATACAGCAGAAGGTGGAGGAGGCGCAACATCTGCAGTAAACTCATGCTCTGCGCGCTCTATTTGCGCGCGTTTTTCTCTTAATGGATCTAACTTTTCTATTGTAGATAAGCACAATCTATGTTCGTATCGTAATATCCCTTTAATTGGATTATTTGCTCTTTCTATTTCTGTAGCAAGTAATTTTTCTCGTTCCATAATATATCGGAAATCTTTATCTGTAGTTTTTTCAGGAGATTTTATACATCTTTCATAAGCGCGTATATGTCTTACAGCCTCTAGTCTTTCTTTGTAAGAATCTGTATCTTCTATCCCTTTAACAAATCTTTTTACTTCTGCTCTCCGTTGTTCTGGGGTTACCAAAGCAGTCCTACCTGGTAGTTTATCTGATACAGCAATTGCTAAAGATTCATATTCTTTTAATCTTCGAGACGCAACATGAAATTCTTTCAATGATTCTCTGATTTGTTCATCAGTTTTTTCTTCCCTATTTTGAGATTCAGCATATATATTGGCATTAAAGCTATCAGCTTCAAGCCTTAATTGTTGAGAATAAGTTTTTCTTATAGTAAAGTCAGGATCCAATGTGTCAATTTTTTGCTTCATGATAACGCGTTTACATCTATCTCCAAATTTTGGAGCCATCATATCAGGTGTGCCATCTTTATGTTCTAAAATATCCTGTTCCAAACCGTATAACTTATCTATGAACTTTGTGGTATTTTGTTCCCTTAATGGCTCATCTTTTATAAATCTTACATTTTCTTTAACTTTTGCTTTTATTTTTGAATAGGACAGTTTAGCTTTTGATGAAATTGTAGGATTACTTGAGGACAAAAACCCTTTAACAATTGGATCATCAATAAGCTCAAGATCTATAGTTTGTGCAGCTCTTCTAGCTCTACGCGGTATACTAACTTTGCTGCTAGGTGCTTTTTGTGCTACTTCACTATCTGGTTCAAGAAAAAGTTGAGCAGCTTTAGCAATTCCTTTACTTCTTCGAAGTAAATCTTCTCTATAACCTGCTGAGTATAATTCTAACTCAACTGCTTCTTTCTTTTCTTGATCTGGATCCTTTGGTAGGGTAACATAGTCTCTTGGTTCTGACATCAAATGTTCTGTATCTCTTATTTGGCTTTCTGTTGCACGTTTGGATACTTTTATTCTTTCACTCCGGTGTCTTCGTAAAACCTCTGGCGTCTCTTCATTACTTTCTTGTGATTTATCTGAAGGAGTTAGACTAAATTCTTGAAGTACCTTAGGTGGCCTAGATGACATATTATACCTAATTATGTTATTTAAACTAAGTACAGTAATGCTACTATATAAATTGGGTTAGTTAAATATTAATACTGCATACTATTGTTAATTACGTTAATAGAGTTGTAATTTTGTACAAAATTTAAGACTATAGTCAATTACTTTGGGACTAAATAATATTTAGTAAGGATGTGATAAAAGTATTGATTAGAATATGAGAAAGGTCAAGTGTGTATGAGAAACTTGACCTTCGTAGGATATAGTCTTGTGATTTGAATGTGCGTATGTTGTTGTTCCTTAGTTATACCTAATGCTCATAGGTTTCACTAGTCACGCCTAATATGCAAACCAAGCTGCAAAGACTAGAATATTATAAGTTATAACTAGTTTTTATACTCACAACTCACCCGCAGCATCTGATGCAGCGCCCATCGTGTCCACTGTATGAGATGTAGTATCTAGAGGCGCCATATTATCATCGTCTTCAGTTGCAGTATCCACTGCTGCAGCAGCAAGCAAAGGATCAACCTCTTGAACAGATTGGGCAGTAGGAGCTGTTTGAAGTGCTGGAAAACCTTCGTACGCAGCACACTCAAATCCTTTCACACCATCCCTCATTGCAGCAACTCTAACAATTTCTTTAGAAATAGGATCAAATACTTTAGTATATGTCTCATGAATTGCTTTGATATTAGTAAAACCATATATATTACCTGCAAACGCTTCACTCATCTGTGTTGCAATGAACTCACTAATTACAGGAGTAGCAATAAATCCAAAGTCTTGTACTAGTTCTGTCGCCTGATCAATTGCAGCTTGCGTAGATATATTTTTTACAAGAAAATTTGATGTAGTGTGATAGTTTTTTATAATGTCTGAAACATCAGTAATTTCTGCAAGGTTTGTAGATATGCTAGATTCAATAAGCTCTTTCATCTCTGGAGTAAGATGATAACCCAAAGAGTACAATAGATTTTTTGCGCGTTTCACCTCAAGTGTTGAAAATGCTGAAATCGGGTCATCTTCAATGAGTGCTGCTATCATATCTACTTTCCTTTCCGCACTGTCAATCTTACTAATTATTTCTTCGTATTTTGCTTTGTAGATAGAAAATGCCTCTTCTAGGCCGTAACCTTTTTTATTAATAAGGTCGGTGATTATGTTTGTTGCCATTTGTGTCTCCAATGCATTGGAACCGAGGTTACTATCCGAACTAACAAATTTCTTTACTTTTGTTCGTGTGAAGAATGTTTTTGACGCTTCTGTTCCAAAACATGTGCCTATTTCTGATACAACCCCTGCAGCAAATTGATCATATGTTGTTGATGTGAAGGCATCGATTTGTGTAAATGCAAGAATAGGGTTCACCATATTTTTTGGCGTATTTTGCATTTGGAGCACATGCTCCGTAGCTTGGCGAGGAATTGTATTAAGGAAATCTATAGCTCCTTCTACAGCCATCCCAACTTCTGCAATAGTAATCTTTAGAGCGTTAATATCTGTTGGATTGGATGAGCCATGTCTGGAGACTACAAGTTCGTGGAATACTTCCTTGAATTTACCTTCATTCAGTGTACGGTATTCATCTGATTTAATGTTCCCTAACATTTTGGTTACAACTGCATTTTCAATATCATTACACATCTTCGTCAGTAGCGTCTCCAGAGTATTAGAAATCATTGCGCCAAAAAATTCTCTTGAAGCTGATGCTCCATATATTGCGCCTATTTTTGGCAATAAATTCATAAATAATGTGGGTGCCATACTAGTTACGGCAGAAGATTTGTAGTAATTGAGAATGTGAGAAAAAAAGTTACCTCCTTTTTCTAATGTCGCAGCTGAAGAAGCGCTGGTGTAAAGGGCTTCTAGCGAAGCAGCTTCAGGAGTTAGAGAAAGAACATTCATACACTTTGAAATAGTACTTTCTATCCCATCTACTTCTTGCAGAGCTCCTGTTGTGGTTTCTGAGCTTATCTCTGATAGAACTGCTTCTTTCATTTCTTCTGAAATAAGTGTGTTATATAAAACTCTTAGCGCGTCTTCATCAAATTTACAATCACTTTTTTTGTTTCTTATTATATCTACAAATTCTTCAAAATTCCCTGGTGTGTGATTTAGAGAATCTTCAAGTTCCCCTATGCTTGAAGGGATGAATTGAGCAGGACTCATTGCTTTAGACATATATTACCTATATTGTTATAATTTTAGAAAAGTATTATAATATATTTATGAATATTTGTCAATTATTTTTATCTTTTGATAAGAACATTTTTATAAAAACCAAATATTGTGACGAAAAGATCGCTATAAATTAATGAATTGTATGTTTATTTAAATTATCTTAATTTATTATTTAAATAATTTCTTAAAATCTTCTTTTTTTATTGTGCCTAAGGCCAGTGAAATTATGAAATACTGGATTGCTCCTGGAAATATTAAAAGTAATAATGTACTAAACTTTACAATAATATTGTTCGAATAAATTAAGTGATTAGAGAATTGAAGACCCGAATATAGAGACATTCCCACAATTTAATGCTGGATCCATTTTTTAAATAGTGTGCGAAAAAATGGATCCTACATCAAATATAAGAGTACAATTAGATAAGCATGGCACATATGAACGATAAAATCGTATTACACATAATAACCGAAGTTATTTGCACCTACCTTTATTCGTTGTCACTATCTGATGAGCTCCCCATAACTCCAAGTGCATCATCTTCTGCAACTGGTGGCACAGCATCACTTGCGGTTGCGCCACTATGAAGATCTGGTGAGTCAACGATTATACCTGCTTTTGTAACTGTTATAGGAGTGTCTGCATGTGCCTTGAAGAATATTTTTGAGTTCTGCGTCCCATAAACTGTGCCTATTATTGGTATAAGTACCGTAGTTAGTTTACTTGTTGATTCTAATTTTTCTTCTTTATTGTTAAAAATCCCAGCAAGCATAGATTTTTTTAGCTCAGGTTCGCTCGTTGCTAGCTCTAGCATTTCTGTGGTTGCTTTTTCAGTAATTGGCTGAAGGATAGCCATAGCGTTTCCTATAGCGGTTCCAATTTCTGAATGAACTAGTGATTGAGTTTTTGCAAACTCCGATCTAGAATATTTTTTAGATCTTTCTTCTATGAGTCTAGCATATAATTCTTCAAAACCATCTTCTAATGTATGTGTCTCATCCAATAAGGATGGATAATAAAGGTTCGCAATTTTCCCTTTCAGATTTTCAAACGACACTTTTTGTATAGCTTCTTTTATTATACTATCTATTAGTTTAATCCTATCAGTAGCAACATCATCACTATCTTTACTTTCGTCATCATCATGCGGAGGTGTGTCGTGTTCTGGCAAAAGCTCTTGCACGCGTTGCATTATAAATTGATTTATAGCATCTATATCTACATGTATATCTTCTTGATTGAAGGGCAAGAAGGGCTTAATAGATTTTGTGACCAAGTTAACCGGGTCTTTGTTGATAAAATCATCGCCTGAATATTCACCACTACTAATTTTATCAATTTCTGTATTAACATATGTTGTAAATTCTGCAATTGCTGCTGTTAAATCTTTGCCTTCGAGAATAGAATCTATCATTTCTCCTTTCTTCTTAATTAATGCATCTGTACTATAAAACAACCCTTTGTTAACAATTTCCTTAGTAATATTCTCAAAAACATGTGATGCTTCTAATTCACTTGATATAAAGAATGTTTTTGAGTTCTTTGTCCCAAAACATTTTCCTACCTGAAGAAAAACTGCTTTAAAGAATTCATTAGGGGCGCACTTTGATATATCTGCATTAAAAAAGTTAAAAATGTCGCTACCCTCTCCATGTTTTGGCTTAAATTCTACTGTAATTCCTAGTTTATCCATGGCATTTGCGGTACTTAGCTTAAATAAGTCGTGTATATCTAATTTTAATAATTCTTCTTTTATTCCTTCTCCAGTAAACTCTTCTGCAATTATTCCCGCAATATAGACTACAGCTGCATTTATTGCGCTTACTACAACTATATCACTAGCTACCGCTGGTTCCGATGCCGCTAGTTGAGTAAAATACTTAGCTCTTTCTTCAACCAACCTATTATATACAATTTCTAATTGTGCTCTGTTTACTGTACGGAGACTACCTTCTGTTATTTTTATATCAATATCACGAAAACTCATATGTTTACCTATTTATTTGTTAAGGGCAAAATTTTATCATTTTTATGAATATTTGCCAATTATTTTTATCTTTTGATAAGAACATTTTTATAAAAACCAAATATTGTGACGAAAAGATCGCTATAAATTAATGAATTGTATATTTATTTAAATTATCTTAATTTATTATTTAAATAATTTCTTAAAATCTTCTTTTTTTATTGTACCTAAGGCTAGTGAAATTATGAAATACTGGATTGCTCCTGCAAATATTAAAAGTAATAATGTACTAAACTTTACAATAATATTGTCCGAATAAATTAGGTGATTAGAGAATTGAAGACCCAAATATAGAGACATTCCCATAACTAGTGCTGCTATAGTAATTTTTACTATATGAATTTTTATGTCATATATTAAGATTCGGATATTATGTTTTTTACAACAATATATAAGCAAAATTATATTGGTCCACGCAGCAATTGTTGATCCTATACCAATCCCTAGATGTTTATGCTTCTCTATTAGTAATAAATTAAATATCATATTAGTTAGGATTGTTATTGATGTTATAATAAACGGGGTTCTTGTATTGTGCCTTGCAAAGAAAAGAGGGGTAAGTACTTTAGTTAGGATAGATGCAGGAAGGCTAAGAGAAAATGCAGAAATTGTAACTGCTGTTTTTATTGTATCAGAAGCTGAGAATGCGCCTCTTTCATATATAACATGCATAATGGGATGTGCTAGGGCTAGAATTCCAGCTGTAGAAGCAAATGAAAAAAATAAACTAAGTTTTATTGCTTCTGTTTGTAAATTTAATGCATCATCTTCTCTGCCTGCTTTGTGGTGAGCTGAAAGAGATGGCAAGAGTACGGTTCCAAAACAAATCCCTATGATTGAAAGTGGAAATTGAAATATACGATCTGTATAATTTAGAACGGAAATAGTTCCTGCGGATAAGCTGGCAATTGCTTGTGAGACAAAAATATTAATTTGCGTAACGCTGCTAGCTAAAACAGAGTGAGTTGCGTTTTTTAAAAATTTTCTAGAATGTTCGG
>JABDAD010000007.1 GCA_013289335.1 Alphaproteobacteria bacterium
ATTTATAAAGAGTTAAAACTATATAAATTTTCGCATGTTTTTGCCGCTATTGGTGCTGCAGTACGACCACCTCCACCACCGTGATCTACTATCACATTTATTGCATATTTTGGTGAATCAAAAGGAGCGTATCCTGCAAATAGTGCATGATTTCTTCTTTCCCATCTTATCGACTTACTGCTTAGATCGTGATTAGCGTGTTTTTTAGCTTGCACCTGAGAAGTTCCTGTTTTTCCAGCGATAATAAGATTGTTAGGACGATACCTATAGGCTGTTCCTCCTTCTTCATTCATTACTTTATACATACCTTTTCTTATAATATCTAAATGTTCTGGTTTTATACCAACATCTACTATATTAAGTGAATGTTCTTTCGCTATTCTAGGGGTTATGAGTTTTCCGCCATTTGCTATAGCAGCCACCATTCTAATTTGTTGCATGGGTGTAGAAAGGAGAGGACCTTGACCAATTGATATATTAAATGCATCCCCAAGTGACCAATCAAATTTAAATTTTTTTATCTTCCAAGCTCTGCTTGGAATGAATCCTTTTAATTCACCTGGTATATCAACTCCTGTTTGTTCTCCAAAACCAAACCTACTGGCAACACTTAATATTGTTTCTACACCTATTAATTTTGCAATATTATACATATAACAATTACATGAATGTTTTATAGCTTCAATCATGTCAAGTTTTCCATGGCCGGTAAGATGCCAGCAGCGAAATTCTTTATTTCCGAGCATAATAACTCCACTACAAAAAAACGTTTGAGAGGGCGCTATGCCGGCTTCAAGAGCAGCTAAAACTGTTATAAGTTTAAATGTAGAGCCTGGAGGATACTGAGTTTGTACAGTCTTATTGATTAGAGGTTTAAATTGGTCGGTAGTTAGTTTCTTCCATTCTTTTTGCGATATTCCAAGCACAAAATCGTTTGGATTATAAGTAGGCATTGAAGCCGATGCAATGAGTTCTCCATTATTCACATCCATAACAATGACTGAACTTCCTTGAGGTTCCATTATAGAATGAAGATACTCTTGTAATTTACTGTCGATATTTAATTCTATTTTGTTTCCTTGAATACTGTCTATTTTCTGAATTTGATTTACATATAATCCGTGCGCGTCGACTTCTAGTTTTCTATACCCAAATTTACCTTGAAGTACTTTCTCATATTGTTTCTCTATTCCGGATTTGCCCACTTGAAAATCATTCTCACTTTGTCCTGATTCCTGCAATTCCTGCTCATTTACTTTGCCGACATACCCTGTAATATGACAATTTGGTTCCGGAAAAATATATCTACGCACATTTATTTCATCTACATAAATAGCTGGGAGATCAAAGATTCTTTCTTCAACTACGGATACTCTTTTCCAAGAAAGATCATAGAGTAAGCTTATTGGAGCTTTATAATTATGTTTTTTTATTTTGTTATATATGTCTTTTTGTTCATTTTCTGATAGAGAAAGGATATTAATCAGGGTTTCAAGGGATTTCTTATAGGATTTGGCCTGTCTTCTATCTAATTTCAGGGAAAAACTAGCTCTATTATCTGCTAAAATTACTTCATTTCTATCGCAAATTATGCCTCTATTCGGAGGAAGCATAACTAAATTGATCCTATTCTTATCGGATAGTATCTTATATTCGTTTCCTTTTATAAGTTGTAGATAAAATATTCTGGAGAGTAATGCCGCAAGCAACGAGATTTTACCTCCAGCAAGTAAAAAAGTTCTTCTTGATACTAATTGATGTCTTAAAACCTCACGATCTAACACTATAATAGTTTATGTAATTTGCCAGTGATGATATAGAATATAGGAAAAAATATTATTGTCATTAGCATTTTTATTAGTATCGTGGATACTTCAGGATTAGAGTCATTAAGAAATAGCCATAATATTTTTGTAGAATAAATTACGATACAGGATAATATAAAAATTATTATATGGTAATTTTTTTCTCTTATTCTTCCAACAGATACAAATTTTGTTAGTAAAAAATAGCCCAGTATTGTTAAAAAGGATGTAATTACAGGAGCTGAAGAAAAAAAGGATTCACAAATTATAACTGAAATTGCGATAACCCATAATGGAATATGATGCAAATATCCGAAAGAAAAGACAATACAAAGTACTATATTCGGTAGATAATAATTTTTTAACCCAAGGCTTTCAATTGTAAGTTGAATAGTTAGAGCAAAAAACAAAAATAAAAGAAAATACACATTTTCTTTAAAGAATAAATTTAGTTTTCTCATTATATTATTAACATCTAGCCATCATTGAGTTTTTCCTTGCAAGCTGCAGCAGTTAAAATAGAATGCATTTATATAATACGGTCTATGTTGATGCATAATCTAAAGCAGCTTTCAGGTAGAATAAATGAATTTTATACTAATAACAATGGTATTAATTCCGTAATACAGATTACTATTAAAAATTTTGATCAAATATGCGCAATTTGTACTTATGATGATGTAATAAAAATTCAGTTGTCAATCTACAGGACTATAGAAAGTTTTTGTAAAATTAGGTTTAGTTTTTATAAAATTTTTGAAAATAGCAATTCATATTACTGTTTGGTTTCAGAAGTGGATGAAGTCTCTATAGAAGTTTTCGCTATGGAGACTCATAGTTTTTTGGTTAATAGTTTGGATAATGAATTTTTTGCAGATACCAGAGTTGTAGCAACAAATATATGCGATATTTCTGATATTTATCATGTGCTAAGATTGTTATCAGACCTAACTCATTATACAGAAGAACATAGAGTTTTTTCTTGGATAAAAAATACTGTAAAGACTAGAGAATATCTTAAAAACAATTATTATGATTTGCATGCTTTAAGAAATGCTATAGTTGGGAAAACAGCTTGTTTTGCGTTCCAACCTATCATTCAAAACTCTACAGGGAAGATAGTCTATCATGAATGTTTACTCAGGTTAGGTGATGAAGATTATAAATTAATTTCAGCAGGTAGATATGTGATGCTGGCAGAAAGATATGGTTACATAACAAGCGTAGATAAGTATGTATTTGAGATGTGTGTCCAGGAGCTTATATCAGCTCCAGATATCTCTCTTGCAGTTAATATTTCAAATATAGGTGTACAAAACAAAACTCTAGTCAAAGAAATCGAAAAACTCATATATGATTCTGGTGTAGGTTCTAGGCTAATTATTGAAATTACCGAAACAGCTGTGAATGACGATTTTTTGGAAACCAAATATTTTTGTGATACTTTTAAGTCAATGGGTTGTCAAATTGCTCTTGATGATTTTGGAGCAGGACATACATCATTTAATCATGTCCAAAAATTTCCTATAGATATTATAAAAATTGATGGTAGTTACATAAGAAATATAGCTACTGACAATAAAAGTCGTATTCTTGTCGATACTCTTATAAAAACAGCCGAAGATTTGGGGTGTAAAACAGTAGCAGAATTTGTAGAAAATGGTGAAATTGCAAAACAGTTAATAGAATTAAATGTAGATTATATGCAAGGAAATTTTTTCTCACCTGCACTTAATTATAGGAGCTGGAAGAAAGAATAATACCAATTTCATTTTTAAATTAAACGGATGAGTTTTATAATTAACTTGGATATGGAAACTAGGCGCATTGAAGCGAAGCTATTCGTTATCCCTGCGAAAGAGGGAATCTATTTTCTTAAAATTAGGGATCAGCATTTAATGGGAGATGACTGGGGGGCGGCAATGCACCTAATGCATCGTACGAATTGACTATATTTAATTCTTTATGTCAAGAAGTTCAACCTTAAGCTCTGGTTTATTTTTCTTATAAATATAACCCAAAATTGTATCTAAAAAGGCAAATTTAAAATTATTATCTATCTCTTTTAAATTGTTTTTGCGAATCGTTTCTGCATATTTCTTATCTGTAGTTGAATCTATAATTTTAGCAACATAAGCTGTATTATTAATACTTATTACTGGAGAAGTATCCCCTTTTTTTATTGTCAATAATTGTTCATTTAACTCATCTGGTATATTCTGGTCTTTCGATGATTTTTGAATTTTTATTTGAGAGATAGCGTATCCGTATGTTTTGGCCAAGTCATTAAAGTCGGTGGTTTCAAGCTCTGATTCGAATTTCTGAAGCTTTTCTATATTGGCAGAAATATAGGATTTTTCGGTGAATAATTTTACAACATTAGACTTAATATTTCTAAGTTCTGGGATGTCTCCTTTCTTTATAGATGATATTTCAAAAATAATATAAGATTTGCCATCAATTCCCTCTATCGGATACGATAATTCGCCTTCTTGCATTTCGAAAATTTGTGTTGCTATATGTGAAAAAAAACTATTTTTTGTAAAAATTTCAGTATCACCATTAAAAGATTTTGGTACCAGTTTATACTGGGAAGAAATTTCTGCTATAGTTGCACCCCCGGCTACACTATCTTCCAAGTTTTTTAATAGATTTTGATCAGAAATTCTATCATAATTCTCACTCTTAATTGAATTTTTCTCGACTATGATATAGTTAATTTTCCTTTCTTCTGGTAATCTGAAAATCTCATTATTTTCCTCATAAAATTTTTTTAACTCTTCATCTTTAGGTTTTATATGTTCTAGTTTTCCTTGATCTGACAAAACCACTTTTATAAGATTTGCGATTTTAACTTGTGATAGATAATCTATTATAATATCTTTCATTAATTTCGGAGTATGTGTGCTGTTTATAACAGATTGTTTCAACATAGATTGCGCAATATCATATTTAACATTTTGGTAAAATTCTTCTTCTGGAATATAGGCACTATCAATAAAATTTTTGAATATTTTTATACTAAAATGATGCCCCTCATCTTGGAATTCAGGAAAAATTCTTATATAATCCGCGATTAATTTATCGCTTATTACAATTTTTTCCATATTTATCCAACCTTCTGTCAGTCTTTTCGTTATTAATTGTGAAATTACCTGTCTGTCTACATTCATCTGCTCTAACAAATCATCAGTTATTTCTTCCTTTGAGTTTTGCTGTATCTGTTTTATGAGTTTCTTTTTTGTATTATAAAATTCGCTGAGTTTTATGTTGGGGATGTCTTGGAATTTTACTATATCGAGGTCATTATTATTGCGTAAAACATCTCCAATTCCCCAAAGTGCAAAAGCGACAACTATAATACCAAGCAATATCCTGAAGATTATATTATCTGCCGCTATTCTTAATTTATTTAGCATCTTTATCTAATATTTGAATCTGATGTCAAAAATAGTATGATGGCGATAACTTAGCAACAATATTTTTTATGTACAAAAAAGAACAGAAACTTGTAATAGCAAATTGGAAAATGAATTTTACTATTGATCAAGCTAAAGACTTTTGTAAATTATTGAATAATTCTGGAAATACAAAGGGTGTTATCATTAGTGCGCCAACACCATATTTGGCTTACTTAGCAGATAAATTTTTAAAAATAGAGTTTGCTGCTCAGAATAGTACTTTTATAACGGAAGATTTCGGGCCTTATACCGGAGAATTTAGTGCGAAAATGATGAAGTCAATAAATATTAATTATGCGATTTGTGGACACAGTGAAAGAAGGAAATATTTTCATGAAAGCGATGAATCTGTAATAAAAATGGCTAGGAATCTTGTACAAAATGATATTAACCCAATAATTTGCATCGGTGAAAGTTCAAAAATAGGAAATAAGAATAGATTGCAGTATTTGTTTAACCAGATTGAAAAATCTGTTCCGGTTACTCCAAAACATGTTATTATCGCTTATGAGCCTCTATGGGCTGTGGGAACGGGAGTGATGCCAAGTTATAGTGAGGTAAGTGATATAATTATGGAAATTAAACCATATATTTCAAAGATTGCTAAAAGGCACACTATAGTATATGGTGGTTCTGTGGACGCTAAAAGTGCTCTCTCACTTTCTAAAATAAAATTGTTGGATGGGGTGCTCGTGGGTAGTTCCTCGCTGAAATTTGTTGAATTTATGGAAATTGTAAAGGTCTATGCTTGACATATTATTAATAGTGCAAATTGTTATTTGTCTACTTTTGGTTATAGTAATTTTGCTTCAAAGAACTGGCGCCGACAGCTTAAGTGGCCTAAGCGGTGGAGGCACTTCCGGAGTTGTGAGTGCAAAAACAGCAGCCAATTTTCTTTCAAGAACTACAATAGTTCTATCAATATTATTTATGGCAAATTCTATTGTGCTTGCTAATCTTTCGACAAAAAAATCTGAAAATTTTGTGATTAAGGAAATTGAGAATGCAGAATCTACGGCTGCTCCAGAAGTAGAATAGTTTCTATTTACTGGTGAGCTATTTTGTGACAATAGAGGTAATGGCTTTCATTAGGTTTGCGATGGTCATTGGCCCTACCCCCCCTGGCACAGGAGTTATTGCTCTAACATAATCATGTACTTCATAAAATTTGACATCTCCAGCTATCTTGCCATTAGGCATCCTATTTATCCCAACATCAATTACAATAGTTTTTTCTGAAAAATACTCTTTTCCTAGAGATTCTGTTTGCCCTGATGCGCAAATAACTACGTCAGCTTGTTTTGTTATACTTGGAAGATTTTTTGTTTTTGAATGACATATTGTTACTGTCATATCATTTTTAAGAAGAAGAGATGCAAGAGGTCTCCCCACTATATTTGACCTTCCAATAATGACTGCATAAAGTCCTTTTAGAGAATCAAATTGTGTTTTCAAAATATCTAAGATACCTAAAGGGGTACAAGGTATAAAGTACGGTTTTAATCCGCTGTATAACATTCCTACATTAATTGGATGAAATCCATCTATATCTTTTTTTGGATCCATTGCGTGAATTATTTCTGCGCTATTAATATGAGCTGGGAGCGGCATTTGAACGATTATTCCATTTACATCTTTAGCTAAATTTAACTCTTTAATTTTTTTGAGCAATTTTATTTCTGAAACAGAATCTTCAAATTTATATAAATCTGCTTTTATTCCTATTTCAGCAGCAGCTTTAATCTTACCTGAAACATAAATTTTGCTTTCTGGGTTTTCTCCGACTAAAATAATTGCAAAACAGGGTTTTATTTTTAAATGAAGGACCTGATGTTTTAATTTCCCAAGTATTTTACTTGCCATAGATCTTCCATCGATTATATGTGTCATAAATTTTCGATTTTTTTACTTGTAGAATATTCAAAATGTAAGATTTTCCCATCAAAGACTTTCTGATAAGCATGGTGAAAACAAGTTGCTGCCTCTGCAAAACCTGTCAAAATCAATTTCAACTTTCCTTCATATGTTGCAATATCTCCAATTGCATATATACCTTTAATATTTGTTTCCGAACTTGATTTGTTAACTTCTATATGATTGGTTCTTAGACTTAGGCCCCACTCAGCCAATGGGCCAAGCTCCATAGAAAGACCAAAAAATGGCAATAAAACATCTACATACAGAGATATTATGTTTCTACTTAAATCATAAAGTTTAATAGACTTCAGGAGTCCGTCTGATCCTTCAAGGCTTTTCAACTGATATGGTGTTACTAATTCAATTTTATCTAATTTTATTAATTCTTCAACTTTATGCATACTTGCAGCAGAGGCTCTGAATTTGTCTCGTCTATGAATTAAATATATTTTTTTTGCTATATCAGATAGTTGAATTGCCCAGTCAATTGCGCTGTCACCACCGCCTGCAATAGCTATATTTTTTCCTACAAAGTTTTGAGGGTTTTTTACATAATAAAATACAGATTTTTCTTCATATTTTTCAATATTTTCGAGAGGAGGGCGATTTGGGCCGAAAGCTCCTGCGCCGGCTGCTATTACAATAATTTTAGCTTCTATTTCTGTATTTTTATTTGTTTTTATTCTAAAGAAGTCTCCTTTTTTTTCGAAAGACATAACTTGTTGTTCTAAATGAAAGACTGGCTTAAAAGGAGTTGATTGTTCCATTAATTTTTCAATAAGTTCACTAGCAAGCAATTTAGGGTGAGCAGGTATATCATAGATGGGTTTTTCAGGATAAAGAGCGTTGCATTGTCCTCCGATCTCGTTTAAGCTATCTATAACATGAGTTTTCATTCCAAGCATCCCGGCTTGAAATATAGCAAATAAGCCTACCGGGCCTGCTCCAATGATTATAACATCAGTACTATGCATGTGTTTTTTTAATTTTGCTTATTAAGGCATAATCCAAAAGTTGATTAGCATTACTAATTGGTACAATACTAAGATTAGATTTTATACTATCTGGTATTTCTTTTAGGTCCTTCATGTTGTCTTGTGGGATTAGAACTGTTTTAATCCCACCCCTAGTGGCAGCCAGTAATTTTTCTCTAAGCCCACCAATAGGGAGCACTTTTCCTCGCAAAGTAATCTCCCCAGTCATTGCTACATCTTTTTTAACAGCTATAGAGCTCATTAATGAACATATAGTAGTAAAGATTGCTGTCCCAGCTGAAGGCCCTTCCTTCGGAGTTGCCCCTTCCGGGACATGAAGATGTATGTCATATTCTTTGAGTTTTGAAGCATCAATTGAAAGCGTCTCTGCTTCTGATCTAAAATAACTATAAGCTGCTTGAGCTGATTCTTTCATAACTTCGCCAAGCTTTCCTGTAGCCTTAATTTCCCCTTTGCCTCCTGGTACTAGCACTGCTTCAATAGATAATATGTCTCCTCCTACTTCGGAATAAGAGAGTCCTGTAGTAACACCAATTTGGCTCTCATCTTCAGCGATTCCTATTTTATATTTTCTGACACCAAGAAATTCTTCTAGATTTTTGGAGCCAATATTCACAGATTTAATTTTGTTATCTGAAAGAATCTTTTTAAGAGACTTTCTTATAAGACTTGCAATTTCTCTTTCTAAATTTCTAACTCCTGATTCGCGGGTATAATATCGTATAATATCAAGTATTGCATCATCTGTGATGCTAAACTCACTATTCTTCATACCATGTTGTTTGAGAAGTTTTGGTAGTAGATGTTCACGTGCTATATGTAGTTTTTCATCCTCTATATATCCGGATATTTTTATTATTTCCATTCTATCAAGGAGTGGCCTTGGGAGATCGTAGCTATTTGCAGTAGCGATGAATATAACATTTGATAAATCATATTCAACTTCTAAGTAATGATCGGAGAAGTGAAGATTTTGTTCGGGATCCAGAACTTCTAGCATGGATGATGTTGGATCTCCTCTGAAATCTGAACTCATTTTGTCTATCTCATCAAGCAATATCACAGGATTTGATACTTTGGATTTTTTTATTAAAGATATAATTTTTCCAGGCATAGATCCAAGATATGTTCTTCTATGTCCTCTTATTTCAGCTTCATCTCTAACTCCTCCAAGTGCAAATTTTGCATATTTTCTGCCAGTAGCTTCTGCTATGGATTTAACAAGTGATGTTTTGCCAACTCCTGGTGGGCCAATAAAACATAATATTGATCCTTTAATTTTTTTAGAGCGTTGTAGTACAGCTAGATATTCAAGTATTCTTTCCTTTACCTTATCTAGCCCAAAATGATCACGATTCAAGATTGCTTCAGATTTCTTAACATCTAGTAGCCCTTTGTCAAGTTTACCCCATGGCATGCCAAGTAAAGTGTCTAAATAATTTCTGGTAACACTTGCTTCTGATGCTATAGGATTCATGGTTTTTAATTTTTTTAGCTCATATTCTGCTTTTTCTTTCGCTTCTGGAGAAAGCTTCATCGTTTTTATTTTTTGTTCCATTATTCCGATCTCGGATTTTTCTTCATCACCGATTTCTTTCTGGATTGCCTTCATTTGTTCGTTTAAATAATAATCTCTCTGAGTTTTTTCTATCTGTTTTTTGACTCGTTGTTGAATAGTTTGATCGGCTTCTAAGGAAACCATTTCAGATGCTATTAGAGTAGAAATTGTCTCAACTTTTTTTTCAGGGTCTATAGTTTCAAGTATAGATTGTTTATCCTTAATTTTGCACGTTAAATGAGATGCAATAAGGTTAGCAATATGGCTAGGGTCATTTTGTTCTGCTAGTGAATTTATAACTTCAGGGTTTATTTTTTTATTGTTTCTTACATATTCAGCAAAATCTAAAACAAGCTTAGCTGCTTTTTTTGAAAGATTATCTAAATCTGAAACAGGACTATCTGGAATAATTTCATAATCTGCTTCAAATGCATTTTCCCTCGTTTTTATCCTAAGTAATCTGACTCTATCAGTAACATCAACTAAGATTTTTATATGTTTGTTTGGGAGTTTTATAACCTGGGATAATGTGCCTTTAAGACCAATTCTGAATAGATTTTTTTGATCTGGATCCTCATCTGAAGTATTTTTTTGTGTAGTCAATAATATAGTATTATTATTTTCTTTTAATTTCTCGATTGCATTTACCGATTTCTCTCTTCCCACATAAATTGGTGTAAGAATACCTGGATAAAGCACTACATCTCTAAGGGCAATTAATGGAAGAGTTTCATTTTTACTCATTATAAATACCAGTATTTTTTATTTTTGTTGGTCTTATGATTCTATCTTTATATAATCCTAATTCCAAGTAATTCAATAATAGAATAAAATATATGATGAGTATATTGGATTTAACAGAAAAAGACACTGTTGAAAAAGCATTGAACAGAATATCTAAATATATACACACAACTCCTATAGTTCATAGCGAAAACCTAAATTCTATGTTAGGGCATAAAATATTATTTAAAGCTGAATCTTTGCAAAAAACTGGCGCGTTCAAGGTGAGAGGAGTATTAAACCATCTTTTGATTCTCAAAGAGCAGGGGCTTTTGCCAGATAAAGTTGTCGCTTATTCCACAGGAAACCATGGAATAGGTGTTGCTTATGCTGCGAAAATGCTTGGTATTAAGGCTCGTGTCTATCTTCCTAAAAATACTGCTTTTTTAAAACAGCAACAAGCCACTTATCTTGGAGCAGAAGTTATATTCACTGACAGTAGAAAAGAAGCAGAAATTCTTACAAAATTAGATGGTAAAAAAGATTATTATTATCTTCACCCGTCTGATAGTGACTACACAATTTATGGAGCAGGAACTGTTTGTTTAGAAGCTTTAAAGCAAATAAAAGAGCCTGTTGATGCAATTTTTGCATCATGTGGGGGTGGGGGGCTGCTTTCAGGCTGTCTGCTCGCGAAAAATGAAATTAACAAAAATATTATATTGATTGGAGCAGAACCAAAAATTGGAGATGATGCTAAAAGATCAATAGATGATGGGAAAATCTTTAGGTTCGAAGAATCTCCTGATACAATAGCAGACGGTCTTAGAACTCTCTCTTTATCTGACCGTACATTTAATTATATAAAACAACTTGATGATTTTATTACAATAAGCGAAGATGATATAAAATATTGGACGGTATGGCTTTTGCAACTGTTAAAATTGGTAATAGAACCTTCTTGTGCGATTAGTATGAGTGCTGCATATGAGTGGCTTAGAAAACAAAATAATAAAAAAACAATTTTAGTAATTTTGTCAGGTGGAAATGTTGATCCATTAATCTTAAGCGACCTTTTAAGTAGTGAATATTTAACAAAAACACCAAAAAATAAATTGGAAATAAAATGAAGAACAAAGGATTAGGTAGAGGGCTCTCTGCTCTCATTAGCGATCATTACATATCTGAAATAAGAGATGATATAAATTCAATTATTGAGGTTGCTGTAACAGATATTGAGCCAAGTAAGTTTCAACCACGTAAATTTTTTGATGAAGAAGCGATAGAAGAGCTTGCTGATTCAATAGTAAGGCATGGGATTATACAGCCTGTTGTACTCAGAAAAATTCATGATTCATCTAAATATCAAATTATTGCTGGTGAAAGGAGATGGCGTGCTGCTAAAATTTCTGGAATAACAACTGTTCCTGCTATAATAAAAGATATTGAAGATAACGCTGTGGCTGAGCAGGCTTTGATTGAAAATATTCAAAGAGAGAATCTAAATCCTCTTGAAGAAGCAGAAGCTTATATTGAATTGATGAATATTCACGAGTATAATCAAGAACAGCTTGCTAAATCTATAGGAAAAAATAGAAGCCATGTTGCCAATATGCTTAGAATTAATATGCTTCCTGATTCAGTTAAATCTTTCGTAAAAAATAATCTACTTAGTTTTAGTCACGCAAAAGTTATAGCATCTCATGCTGATGTGGAGGAAATTGCAAAGGAAATTGTTGGGAAAAACCTAAATGTTAGGCAAACAGAATTACTAGTAAAAAATTGGAAAAAATCCAAAATAGTAAATGATAGAAAGAGGAAGCCTGTATTACAAAATACCGATGAAGATATTTTTTTACTAGAAAATAGTTTAACAGAGAAATTGGGGTTGAAAGTAATAATAAATTCAGAAGGAGATAAAGGAAAGATTGTAATTCATTATAATAATTATGGACAGCTTGACAGTATTTTTCATAGATTATCAGGAGATAAGGATTAGACATGATAATTTTTATTGATAGTGCAGATATTGACGAGATTAAAGAAATTGCAAAATTGTCAATAATAGATGGTGTAACTACTAATCCAAGTTTGATTGCAAAAACTAGTAAAAATACTTACTCAGTTATTGCAGAAATTTGTGAAATAATAAAAGGGGATGTAAGTGCTGAAGTGTCTTCTGAAGATTTTGATGGGATGATTTTAGAAGGTAAAGAGTTATTTTCTATCTCTAATAATATTGTTTTAAAACTTCCGTTAACATATGAAGGTATACGTGTTTGTAAATATTTTTCTGATAGAAATAGAAAAACTAACATGACATTGTGTTTTTCTTCTCAGCAAGCATTAGTGGCAGCAAAAGCAGGGGCTACTTATATATCGCCTTTTATAGGTAGGCTTGATGATACAGGACAAAATGGTATAAATCTTATAAGAAATATAAAAACTATTTTCTCAAATTATCCTACGATTAAGACAAAAATACTAGCTGCTTCCATTAGAAGTCAAGATCATATTCTACAATCTGCGTTGATTGGAGCGGATGCAATAACAATGTCTGGAAAGCTTATAAAAGATCTCTATTTTCATGCGCTTACGGATAAAGGTCTTGAAATATTTAGGAAGGATTCTGCGAAGATGGTTTGATTAAGCTCATATAATCTCAGGTTTATATAGTCATCTAATACTAAGTCTCAGATGGTTATACCAGTATCTTTTTGCTGACTTGCATCTATTTCTGTATCAATTCCAATACGTTTTTTCAAGGATTTAATACCATATTCTATAACGTGTTCGTAATTTGCCCCAAATTTTAATAATTTTATTCCAAGTTGGGTTGCTGTTTCTTTGTCTTCTTTTGAAAATTTGCTAAGAACATAATCAGTTATGTCGTACAAAAATTGCCAAGAAAGTTCTACCTTCTCATCTTTACCTAGAGCATTCGGATCTTGAAACAGCGCATCATAGTTTGCTTGTGCATCTGGATCTCCTTTTCTGACATATTCTATATGATGTGTTATTTTATTTACAAATTTATAAAAATATTTGTAAGCAAAATAACATAAAATTGCCGTGCAAATCCCGACATAAATATAAGAAGAAGAAAACATAAGAATACCAAGAAAAATGTCTATAATATTAATCTATGTTTTATCAACATTTTAGTATATGAAATATAGTAGACTCAGTGTAAAAAAACAATTTGTAGCTGTAATTTTGTCAATGAGAAAAAAATGAGTATTTTTAGTAAAATAAAGCAAGCCTTAACGAAGACATCAACAACTATATCGAAAGTTGGAGAGATTTTTACAAAAAAATCAATAGATAGAGAATTGATAGAAGAATTTGAAGAAATAATGTTATCTGTGGATTTTGGAGTAAGTACTACAAATAAAATTGTTTCTAAACTTAAGTCTGTTAAATTTTCAAAAGAAGATAGTAAAGAAGAATTCAAAGATAGTTTGATAGAAATCCTAGCTGAAATATTAGAAAAAGCTGAAAATCCAATAGAAATTATAGATAACAAGATGAATGTGATATTGTTTTGCGGTGTGAATGGGAATGGGAAAACTACCACTATAGGAAAACTTGCAAATATATACAAAATAAAAGGAAAAAAAGTCGTTGTTGCAGCTTGTGATACTTTTAGGTCTGCTGCAGCTCATCAACTTAAAATATGGGCAGAAAGGGCAAGTTGTACAATAATAGAAGGAGAGAATGAAGCTGATCCTGCTAGCGTAGCGTATAAAGCTATTGAGGAGGCACAAAAAATACACGCTGATATAGTAATAATAGATACGGCAGGAAGATTACAGAATCAACATAATTTAATGGATGAATTATCTAAAATAATAAGGGTTATAAGGAAACACGATTTTTCTGCTCCACACCATATAATCCTGACACTTGATGCAACAACTGGTCAAAATGCATTTAGCCAAGTTGAGAAATTTAGTGAATTTGCAGAGATTTCTGGCATTATTTTTACGAAATTAGATGGGACCGCAAAAGGTGGTGCTATTGTCGGAATTGTGGATAAATATAATATTCCAATCCATTATATTTCTGTTGGAGAAAAAATAGATGATTTGGTGGAATTTGATGCCAAGTCATTTGCGAAAGCATTGGTAACTTGAAATGAAAATTATAAGTTTATTTTTACTAATTAGCTTATCTTGTGCCTCGTATGCTGAGAATCGTCCTACTATAATGGCATCGATACCACCTATAGCTAGTTTGGTAAAAAATATAGTTGGTAACTTGGGTGATGTAGAAATTATACAAAAAACATCATCCTGTCCTCATTATTCTCAGATAAAACCTAGTTTGGTTTCCTTAATAAAAAATGCTGATTACTTAGTTTTTATCTCGAGTAGTTTTGAGCCTGATTTTTCTAAGTATGTTCATAACCCAAATGTAAAAAAAATAGAAATTTCAAAGTTTAAAAAATTACGTATAGAAAGAAATAATTTACATATTTGGCTAGATCTCGATAATGTGGCGATCATACTAGAGAATATCAAGTCAATAATGATAGAAGATGGTTTTGACTCAAAAATTATTGAAGAAAATTACAAAAATTCTTTAGCAAAACTAAATGAACAAAAAATCAATGTGGATTATTCCGATATATTGGTTGTTGGAAATAGTCTGTATTATCTTGTCTCTAGTAAGCAAAATAATAATTTTTTTGAGTTAACAAAAAATAGCAGCCTGAAAAAGTTGAATTATCTGAGGGAAATACTAGAAGAAAACCAAATTCATTGTTTGATACATGACAAAACGATAGAAGATAAGTTTTTTCGTAATATGTTTACAGGTCAATTAGTAACCATTGATATAGAAAATTGGGGGGATTTTGATAAAGATCTTTCGAGATATTTTTTTTCATATATTCAGACAATTTATTCGCAACTATCTTTATGTAAAAAAACATTATAAACCACGATAAATGTTTTAAATTTTTATTATGTGTGCTTATTTGACATCTTTTTTTAATATTTAGATAGTGGTGGAAACTAAATACTTAGAATTTTTTTAGATGTAAAATATATTAACGAAAGATATCTAGTTTAGTTATACCTTATGAGGTTTTTTAAAAATTTAGTTTTTCTTTTTGGGCTGATTCTAGGAAACATGTGTGTTGCTGCAAATCTTGCGGACACGAGCTCACAAAGTGGAGCGTGTGAGACTTCTGATACAAAGGGGATTTTTATTTCCGGTTGGTCTCAATGGGAACCATATCAGTTTGAGAAGCCCACTGCTTACGGATTAGAATTAGCTGGGATAGATATTGATATAATTACTGCAATAGTTCAGAAGTTAGGATCAGATGTTCACTTTGATAAGGTTAATTGGGATCAAAATATTTTGGATATTAAATCAGGAGTAAGAGATATAGCTCCAGGGGCTACACGTTCAGAAGATAGAAGTCAATTCGCATATTTTTCTGAGCCTTATAGATATGAAGAAGATTCTCTTTTTATGCTAAAATCTTCTACTAAATCTTTAAATTTCAAATATATTCCGCAATTTTTAGCCCAAGTAAGAGCTTTGGATTTCAAAATGGGGGTGGAAGATGGTGCATTATATGCTGATGAAAGAATCAATGGGTTTATTAATGATCCTACTAATTCCGACATAATTGTTAGAAATGATAGTGCTACAAATAATTTGAAAGATTTAATTAATGGTAGAATAGATGGATTCCTTGCTGATAGACTTGTCGGTACAGCAATTGTTGTTAGGGGTAATTTAGGAGATAAAGTAAAAGAGGTACAATTAAATATATCTGTTCCTATTTTTTTAATGCTGAGCAAAAAAACAATATCACCAGAACTTGTTGACAAGATAAATGCAGTAATTCTTAATATTAAGTCTGATGGGACTTACGATAACATAGTAAAGGGCTATCTATTCCCAATATTGCTTATGCAAACAAGCGACTCAGATTGGTTTTATTATGTAACGCTATTAGGAATAATAGCTTTTGCATTGTCAGGAGTTGCAATCGCAGCAAGAGATAATATGACTCTTTTCGGAACCTTATTTCTTGCAATTTTGCCTTCGTGTTGCGTTTCTATCATTAGAGATACTTTAATAGTAAAGTCTGAAGTAGGGCTTCCTAATACGTCATTCTTTATTTGTTTAGCAATAATAGTGGTCATGGTTGGATTTTCTGCTGTAAGATTACTGAATGCGTTCAACAAAGATTCTAAAAAAGATAAAGCAGCAGAAAATTTTTGGTATCATTTTTCGGTTATTACTGACGCTATTGCGCAATCAGCATTTATTGTAACAGGTGTTGCAATTGCCATTGTAGCCAAGCTTTCGCCACTAGGGTTATGGGGTCCAGTTTTTGCTTTTATAACAGCAAATGTAGGTGTTATGGTTAGAGACTTGTTTACTAAAAATAAAGATATAACAGTGTTAAATGGCGAGATAATAGCTGAAATATCACTAATTTGGGGTTTAGCATTTTCTTTGTTCTTGGATTATAATAGTGGAAATTCAACTTTAGCTTTGGTTTCAACAGGTGCAGCAATTGTAATTATAGGGGCATTTTTAACTAGGATCTACGTAATATATTATAAAGTACAGAATATTCGTTTTAGATAGTGTCCATATCCAAAGTAATTGACTATAAATTTTATTATACAAAATCAGTTGGAATTCCAGTAAATCCAGCTTGGTCACCTAGCGTAGTAGTATTAGGGTTTAAGGTGTCAGTGGTATTATCACCCTCTGGATCATTAGTAGGAAATTCCACTGCTACGTCATCAGACTGGTAATCTGTTGATTGATGTTCATGATCGCTTACAGATGCTTCTGCAACAATACCATCTTTGTGAACCGTTTCTTCCGTCTCAATAATATTCTCTGGACTATCTAGAACATCATCTTCTTTCTCGTCATCTTCAGAATAAAAAATAGGAACTGGTTCATCACCTAAACCATTATCACTTTCTGCATCACACTCAAGCTCTATACCATATTCCATGAATATCTTCAGCACATCAGGAAAACTTTTGTTGTAGAATCTTGTGTACGCTGCATTGCGTCCACTAATGGCTGTCTTGCATGGAGATATGCATCAGACTCAGGATCCAGATCTTTAAGGTTATGTTCATTATAATATTCAATTAAAACTTTTACTGTATCAACTCCTCCGTAAATGGCTGCCATCTTTATTAAATGATCATCATGCCAAAAAATATCTACCTTTTCCCCTGCTTTTTCAGCCCAACGTAAAAGAAGTTTTATACCATCTACTAAACCAAGTCTACATCTATCAGATAATGTGCTGTAATCCATACTAGTACCTATATTAATCAATTGAGTTAAACAAACCTTCGATCATTCCGCTTAGCTTTTGATCAAACACTTCAAATTGAGATATGCATGTGGCATCATAAGCCCCTGATAAAATCCCGACATGTTCAGTTTTCATCATTCTAAATTCAGCAGAGATTCTTTGATATCCAGCCAATACTGAGTTTTTAGATAATTTTATAGTTTCTAAAGATACAAGCGGATCACCAGTATTAGTCAAACTCCTCGATGCATCTATTATTTCATCATAAAATCCTGTGCGTGCATCTACATGAGATGCTATTTTCCCAAATATATTCAGCTTTTTCTGCACCGAATCCTCAATAACTTTAAATGCTGAGACGACCCCAAAGTCATGAGTCTGTTTGACACGTATCGGCAACCCTCCTAAAAAAGCTTCGTCTATAGATTGAATATTCGAAATTGCAATGACAATAGGATGTTTATCTATAGTTTTAATATCTATTATATGATCAAAAGAAGTAGTATTTAGTCCAAAAGCAAGTTTCAATATAGAGATTGTATTGATTGTGCTGTTTTCTTTTTCTCTAATACAACTTTAGATTAAATAATATAAATTCACTATATCATGAAATATATAAAATAGAAATAGATTTTGATTATCGTAAAAATTTCACAAAATTGACAAAAAGCGTATTAATTTATCCTACTAGAATCAATTAACTTTGATTGGAATAGGAGTAACAACGTACCATAACGCCATTCTAAATCTGTCCAAAACATGATTTTTGTGGATGAACTATATAGAGCCAGTAGAACCAAATCCAGAAACTCCACGGTCAGTTTCTGTTTCATCAAAATTATTCTCAATAAATGCTGCCACACTATACGGGGCTATAATCATTTGCGCTATTCTCATTCCATTTTTAATTACAAAATCAGATTGTCCGTGATTTATAAGAATGACCCTTAACTCTCCTCTATAATCTGCGTCTATTGTTCCTGGTGTGTTTAATACAGTAATTCCATTTTTAGCTGCAAAACCGGATCTAGGTCGAATTTGGGCTTCATATCCATCTGGTAGAGCTATCGCTATTCCTGTAGGAATAATAGATATATCTCCTTTTTTTAATATTATATCCTCGTCAATTAATGCACATAAATCGACACCAGCACTATGTGTTGTAGCATAATTTGGTAATATTGCATTGTTGCTTAGTTTTTTTATTCTTACGTCTATTTTCATTTTTTCTTTATTTATTGAATGTTTTTACAGGCCTTTGGTCTATATGTCTTAAAAAAATATGGAAGTTTTGCTTCTACCTTAAAAAATCTTTCAATATTATCAAGTGTTTTGAAATCGGTAATTCCATAAGTTCTGTATTTTTTTTGTTGTTCCTGCCAAGATATATTTTCTCCTGAGTAATCAATTTCATCCCATTTCCGTCCGATAATATGCGATGTATTTTCATCAAAAGCACCATTATTCGCAAATTTACAGCTTGTTACAAAACTATTTAAATATTGGGCTATTAACTCTGCGTTAGAGAATGTAACATTTCTAAATCTTATTGCCATAAGTAACTCTATGGTAGTTTTTGGCAGAATATTTTTCAAATCTTTTAATTCATCTAAATTATCTTTTGCCAAATTTAAAAATTCCTGAAATTTGATTACATCCTCCTCCTTTAACTTCATTTTTGAGGATTTTTGCTTTACTCTCATTTGTAAAATTTTACACAAGCTCTGCCATTCTTCTGGAATATTACATTCTGCAGCTTGCGCATTTTGTACAAAAATAAAAATTATTACAAAAAAGTTAAGTACTTTCTTCATTGAGCGAGGTCTCTATAATTTAAATAATTCTAAAGGTTTTTGATACAAACGTCACAATTGCCCCATATTGATCTGGGGCTTTTGCTAATATGACGAGAGAAAGATGATACTTTTAAAATATATTCTTTTATAAAACTTAATCTAAGAAACCATGTTTTGTTTCACCAGAGCTTTCTGATACTAGAGATTTGGTGAGTATGCCGTCTTTATCAAAAATTAGAACAATTTTTTTCTGTGTATCTTTTGTTCCTCTGGAGAAGAAGTTCATTATAGGAACATAATTACGCATTAAACTACTTCTATCCAAATAGTTATATGTCCATTTTTCTTGGCTTGTATTTTCATAATAATCTATGTCGCTTGGATCACCAAGTAACCTTCTGGCATCGGATTTGGTAGTAATATTATCGTGTATTATTTGGTAAATTTTTGCTTTATCATTACTTCCTAAAATTTTGTTACCTGTAGTTCCGGTTGAGGATGTGCAGCTGCTGAGGACAAAAAGCACAACTATCATCGACAATTTTTTTGTAAAATTCATACCGTTAATATATTTATTGAAATCATGAAATAATGATATCATCAAATATTATTTTGATCAAGATATTAATGGTTTTACTCAACCAAATTTTAATATAATCTTCATTTATTATAATTATCCCACAATATTGAAACTCCACGATCCAAGCTATAGTGTAGGTATATATCTATCTATTTATTGCGTGTTGCAATTTCAAGGAAAATAGTATATATTCCGGCTTTTGCGCCCTTAGCTCAGCTGGATAGAGCAACAGATTTCTAATCTGTGGGTCAGAGGTTCGAATCCTTTAGGGCGCGCCAGTCTTTATAAGGCTTTCAGGGTTTTAACATCTTTCAGATTTTCACTAGGGTATACTCGGGGTATACCTTTGAACAAAAGCAAGAATACTTCTTGTTCTAAACTATAAAGTCCTGTTATTGTTGAAATTCAGCCCTTTTTCAATAAAATCTTCCAAATCCCTTATTCTGTACTTCACTAACCTACCTATCTTAACGTATTTCAAATTGTATCGTCCTACGCATTTCCAGTAAGCAAGGGTTGACTCAGCTACTCCTAAAAATTCTGCGGCGTCTTTTCGATTCATAAGGATATTTGGATTTAGATGTTCGATTATATTTTCTTTCATTTGATCCTCATTTGTTTGTATTGCTCTATTTATGGGACTATACAAACATATAAAGTGTCTAAACGATATTTTCATTCTATCTATCAATAAATTAATGATTAATTAATTATTATTATGCACTTTGATAATAAATTAGATTATTTATGCTTTATTGCTATTAAGGCTTTAATATAGTTATTAATTTTAGACAAGTAACACTTATAACATAATATAGCTAAAGTATTTTAATTTGAGTATAGGAACAAGACTACAATATGTACAAGTAATACACGAGTAGCCGAGTAACACATAATCAAATTACAAAGACTTAGCTATAATAAGAAGGTAAAAGTGATAAAGGAACAATTTGCTGCTACACCAGAGGAAAGTTTTTATGAGTTAGATACCACAGATTTAATCAAAAAACATAAAGCGTATTTCTTTTTAGGATCTTGAGGATTCTGTGCAATTTCTACTAAGATTCCTAAATGCACAAGTCTTACAAGACGATTAATAACTGTACGTCGACTTAAATTTATCTGTTCACTAATATATTTTGTAGACAAAGGTCCTTGTGTCTTTATTAAGGCGATAATATTATTATCTACATCATCAAACTTCAGAATATTATTATTTTTTTTCTTATAAAAAGTTACTCTTATTCTAGCTCCTATCTCTTCTAACATTGGAGGAGAAAGACCAGCTTCTTCACATAATTTCTCCATCCTTTTTATTCCACTTCCCCATTGCTCAATGAATCCTAATTCATAAAAAACACGCGCAATAACTGGATTCCTGAGTTTTGAAACCCCTGATTTTAAATCATCAAATGTCAGACCCCATGGAAGTAACGCCGTATTCTCAATTTCTATACGATCATCAAATAAAGAAATCCTAATAGGCGCACCTCTTATGGAATAATCTGTATGTACAAGAGCATTGATTATAGCCTCTCTAAGTGCTATTTTAGGAACTTCCCATACTTCACTATTGTGTACATCCTCTATCTTTAAACCTATACGAATATTCTTCTTAATAAAATTCAATGCTTCATCTACAAGCTCTAAAAATGAAGAATCTAGTCTTTGACTATTTAAAATTGTAGTTTTATCCTTTCCATCAAACACTCCAGCCTGAATCCAGCTATCTGGAAAATATTTAAGCCTGTTAGAAGAACAAATTATCACTCCCCCAACTGTTGGGATCGATGTATCCTTATCTTTAAGTAAAATACCAAGTGTTAAAAGATCTTTTTGTTGTATGTTCTTATACGGCTTAAAGAACTGTGCAACAGTATGAAAGTCTATTTCTTCATAGCTTGCTTCATAGCAGGCCTCTTCATCAAATGATTTAACAAGAGTCGAACGTTCTATGGCTTTTATTAAGTCTTCATCAGCTAATCTAGTGGTTGATCCTATTCTTATATATGTTGATTTCTCCTTTCCTTTAGATCTCTCAAAATGCGGTCGTAATGCACTCGGATAAATCTCTATTATTATGCAATGAGTATTGCGATATGGAATAATCTCAATATTTGGAATAATTCTAGGTTCTATTGAATCATGTATGAGATTAGCTAAAGCTTCTCCTACTTGATGTGGGTTATCTATACCAATAATATGACGAGTTTTATCCTGTACACCTAAAATAATCCTTCCACCAGCCATATTAGAAAACGCAATTACAGTAGAAAGAATCTTAACTCTAGAATTAGCATTTTCTTTGAATTCTAAGTCTTTTCCTTCAGGTAAAGTAATAATCTTTTCTATACACATTCAGACACCCTATAATGTAGCTGTGCATTTTACTATGAAATAACTGTGAAGTCAAAACCTATTTCTATGCGTCAGTTATGACTGGCTAGACAAGGTAGGCCACTAATTCATTATTCGAATCTGTAATGATAATCTTAAGTGGTATGAGAGAAACTATAGCGTCAGATCAGGGCCTTTGTATATAATTGTATAAATTATATGAATTAATGTGTCTCAACACAGTAGCCTATAAGTGCAGTATGATCATCTAAGCCATCTGTATTCGCAACATAAGCTTTTCCAGCTTGTACAATTGACGCATCCTCTGCTCCTTCTTCCATATCATCCCCATCTACAAATGCGTCCTCTTCTTCCATTGAGGAATCATCATCAGCTTCCTCATCATCAACTGGAACCGCTAACTCATCCCTGCCTGCGTTCGACTCCTCCTCTGTCACATTAACTGCTCTTGGTAAACTAGAAAAATACATATCACTATATACTTTTACATCATTTTGTATTCTTGGAGTGATATCATGTCCAACCATTTGGTATATAATATGTAATTTTGTTATATCAAAATGTCTACCCGCAACCTTTGCATCCTCCATTGCAGCCCTATCTTCAGCAGTACACAGTACAAAAACAGTAAAAGCCTTGCCTTTACCATCATAACCTTTAATCATTTCTAACGATTGTTCCTTTGACATCCAAACACCTGTTTTGAAATATAACATAGATGACAACTTTAAACACATTATCTATATGATTAATGATAACTTAATACTTTTAACATTACAAGTAACTTTTTGTATAAGGTATGAATTCATACTCTAGGGTTACAATTCACAATAATAATATTGTAGTAGATCTAAACCGGATAATTGGGACAAATCTAGCTCAACTAAATCTATGCTTGAGTCCTCTGCATATACAAGTTCTTCTTCTCTTCCCTCTAATAGCTGATTGATAAATTTAGTTAATCCATCGCTGAATGAAGACAATATTGATTTTACATAATCCTCTGAGATCTCCTGACCTGGCTTAGGCAATCTTTCTAATTTTATATTATTAACAATCGATACAGTACTCATAATAGTCGTACTTGTTAAATCTAGCGCCTCACCTTTAGTAGTTGCTGGTGGTGCATCGCTATGATCTATAATAACTGCGCATGATAAATCAAGCTCATCTGCATCATATGCTTCTGATAATATTTTTCTAATTTTAGCAGGCTCATCTGTTTTAAAAAATGTTTGTACTATTTTACTCATTTCAACGAGATTACCAATAAAAACCAAATTGGTAAAATTACGAAAATCAGAGGTAGAAGCATGCATATCTAATTCATGAGATTTTGCAAAATGTAGAAGCTCATATGCTATATCCCACAATACAGCATCAAGTGCCACGATTTTACCACCACTAACTGACTTCATAGAAATAATTTTTTCAGCTAATTTCCTAAGAGCAGATTCTTGATATTTTTTGCCTAGGGGTACGGTCCAACCATGTATTACATCTACATTCTCTGCCCCAAACAAATATGCTGTCCTAAGAGCAGCAGCTACCTGCGCTTTACTATCAAACCTAATAGCAGTATATAATGAATTATGGTCAAAAAGAACAATAAATAACATTGGATTTTATAATCTTCCCTTCCTTTACAGCCTCTGTAATGACTTCAATTGTACGTTCTACATTACCTTCGGTCGTATCTTTAAATTCTATATTCAGAATGATATGACTTTGATTCTTTATCGTACGTAGCTTATTGAATACTGCAACAAAATCAATAACCTCAGAAAGAGTAGGAATCTTGTGTCCATTCCACATATCAAACTGCTTTAATTCCATTGCAGTAAAATCACGTACCATACCTAAATATCCGGCATCTTCAGGTTTTGTCGCCTTTCTTCTGGCTCCACTAACATTACGATTTAGCTCATCATCGTGAATTGCCATTGGTACCCTATCTTTAGATATGAATATATCTAACTCAATCGCATCAGCCCCTTCTTCAAGACCTCGCCTAAATGCAGCTATTGTATTTTCAGGTGGAATATGTTCAGGTAGCCCTAGACCATTCTCTATAAGAATTTTCTGAGGTACAATATTGTTTCGTAGCAAACCACTTCGATAACAACTATTCCATAAATTTTCTGGAGGCTCCGTGTATTTACTTGTTGGACCTTTTCCGCGATGTGCAACCAATACTACTTTCTTTTTCATTTTCAAAAATACCGGCATTTAAATTATAAATTCTTTGAATCATAAAAAATACAAACTCATCAAGTTATAGAGTCTAAAAATCCACTAAATAATAGTCATAAAGTATTCATCTTCCTTAGGATGTTAGATAAAATACTAGCAATATAAATTAAAACATGATTGTAAATTTCTCCAGTAAATAATTAAATCAATTCCTGAATATCTTATATGTTAAGCATTAAGACACTATATTTACTATATTTAGTACGATTTCCTCAGCTTATATTTGATGTGAAATGCAAGCTATGTTTTGCTTGATATTGGTTACTTTTTTCATATTATGTACGTAATAAGTTTCGTAATTAAACTATAGTCATTTAATGAAACTTAGTATAACCAAATAAGTCATCATAAAATGAAGAAAGTTATAATTTCCGGGATGATAGGCAATGCGCTTGAATGGTATGATTATGCCTTATACGCACAATTTGCTGTTATAATTGGCCAGTGTTTTTTTCCAGAAAGTACTATAAGAGAAATTCTAACACTTGCTGTTTTTGCTGCTGGTTTTATTGTTAGGCCACTTGGAGCTATTGTTTTTGGTTATATTGGAGACAGAGTTGGAAGAAGAATAGCTCTCGCCATAGGGATTCTTACTATGGCTGTGCCTACTGCTGCGATTGGAGTCCTTCCATCTTATGCTGCAATAGGTGTTGCTGCACCTATTACACTCACTATAATAAGATTAATTCAAGGGTTTTCTCTAGGTGGAGAATTTAGTGGATGTATTGCCTATATGGTAGAAAGCACTTACAAAAAACACAGAGGTCTTGCGGGTAGTGCTGCTTTCGTTAGTATGTGTATTGGTATGTTGTTTGGTACATTTACTGCTGCTTTATGTAGAAAAATTATGACAGAAGAATATTTGGTAGAATTTGGCTGGAGAATACCTTTTATTTGTGGACTTGTGGTTGGTTTTATTGGCCTATATATAAGGTGGAATTTGCAAGAAAGCCCGGTTTATCAGGCAGCTAAAGCTAATGGTAATTTATCACGTGCTCCACTTAGTGAGCTATTTAAGCTCAATCTGAAAGAATTACTGATTGGTATGGCCATTTATTTAACTGTTACAGTGCCGTTTTACATTATGACAGTTTATTTAGATAGCTTTGTACAACTATTAGAATTTTCCGCTATTGATGCGAATAGAGCTACTATTATCTCACTAGTTTCGATGACAATCATTTTACCAATTTCAGCCTATATTTCAGATAAAATAGGAAGAAAACCAGTAATGCAGCTCGGGTGTTGTGGAATATTATTTTTCTCATATAAGTTATTTTGTATAATGAACGAAACTTCTAGTTCCTCAGTTTTATTTTTGGCTATCGCGTGTATGTCTGCTCTTACAGGATTTTTTATGGGGCCGGTGCCTACAGTTCTTGTTGAATTATTTCCAACTCGTATCCGTTTTACTGGTGTCGCATTATCATATAATCTGAGTGCTGCAATTTTTGGCGGTACAGCTCCGGTTGTTTCAGCAATGCTTATAAAGAGATTTAATAATAATATTGTTTTATCATATTACATATGTTTTTTCGTAGTTATTACCTTAATTGCTCTAACGTATTTCAAAGAAACTTATAAAAATTCTTTACATGATGAAAAGTAATGTAGATGACGATTTTCACGTTCCTGGAGGCGAAAATAAGGTGCTAATGCATTCTTGTTGTGCTCCGTGTGCTGGTGAACTTATGGAAAAAATGAAAAATAATGGTATTGATCTTACCATATTTTTTTATAATCCCAATATACATCCCAAAAAAGAATATGAAATCAGAAAAAACGAAAATATACGTTATGCAGAGAAAATGAACATACCATTTGTGGATGCAGATTATGATGTACAAAATTGGTTTTCTAGAGCAAAAAATATGGAAAAGGAACCAGAAAGAGGTATACGTTGTACTATGTGTTTTGATATGAGATTTCAGCGTACAGCTCTTTATGCTTATGAGAATGGGTTTAAAGTAATCACAAGTTCTCTTGGAATTTCTCGTTGGAAAAATATGGATCAGATTAATGACTCTGGAGTTAGAGCTGCAAATTGTTATGAAGGGGTAGAATATTGGACGTATAATTGGAGAAAAGGTGGAGGGGGCGCAAGAATGTATGAGATTGCAAAAAGAGAGAATTTCTATAAACAAGAGTATTGCGGTTGTATATATTCTTTGAGAGATAGTAATGAATGGAGAGTAAAAAATAACAGAGATGAAATAGTTATTGGTGAGCAATATTACGAAGACGAAAGCAAATAATCCTTCCTATTAATCACACCTGCGAGTGTATTATATTCTACCTTATAATGGTATAATATTATTATCTTTAAAATTTATCCTTGATAATGTATGTTCACTTCATGAAAAAAACAGTATTTTGTCTATCATCATTTTCATTGATTTTTTTGCTCATTTTTAATGGGCCAATTTTGCTTAAGGACTTCTTAAATTATAAAAGCATTCCTTTTTACGCTTTGCTTGAAACTCTAAAAAGCAGCGCCTATATAATGTTTGCTGTGTTTGGATTATTCTTTGGTTTGTCGATAAATAGATATTTATTTATCTTAACTAGCCTTGTTCTGTTTTTAATATCATGTTTTAGCATTTATTATATTTATGAATTTGGCTTAACTATAACCCCGCAAGTAATAAAAGTAGTTTTTTATGATGAAATAGCAGATGGATTAGAACTTATAAGTATAAAGCTTGTTTTATACTTAATTTTTGTTTTAACAATCTGGATTCTTTTGTCTAGAAAATATATAAAAGAATTATCAGTATTCAAACCAACATGGTACAAAATTCTATCAATAGTTTTTCTCTTAATTTCTATTAACTTTTTAGCTAAACCGCCATATAAATTACTTAAACACTTTTTACCATGGCAAACAACAAATGCTGTTTTTCTTTTTTTTAACAAGCCTCCAGAAGCACAAAAACTTGATATATCAGAAAATGCAATTTTCAAAAATGAGAATAATGAAAATTTAACTACAATTTTGGTTATAGGAGAAGGTGCAAGATATGACCATTTCGGTATAAATGGGTATGAACTAGATACAACACCTTTACTCGCAAAAGAAAAGGGTGTTTTTAGTTTTGATGCAACATCTTGTGCGAGTATGACCTACCTATCTGTAAGTTGTATGCTTTCTAGACACTCAAAGGATAGATTTAATATCAACTCTAATGAAACTACAATTATATCATTATTCAATAAAATAGGTTTCCAAACCAGCTGGTTTGGTACTCAGAATCTTCTTAAATATTTTGAAAATCAACTAGGTGGGTCTTTTTATGATGAAGCAAAAACATTAATAATTCCAGGAGGTTCTGCTTTGTATCAAATGAATGATCATGATGAAGTTATGTTACCATTGATTGAAGATTATTTAAAAAAAGATGGAAGTAAATTTATTATTATCCACACAGTCGGTAGTCATTGGGATTATGCGAAAAGATATCCTAAGGAATTTGAGAAATTTAATCCTGGTTGCAGACCTCCTACATGGGGAAAAAGAGATATGAGAGATTGTTCTGATAAGGCCCTTATAAGCATTTATGATAATAGTATATTATATACTGACTTTGTCTTATCAAAGATAATAGATTTAATAAGAGATAAAAATAGTTTTATGATATATGTATCTGATCACGGGCAATCTCTTGGAGAAAATGGGATATATGCACAAGGTGGAACGGCTCCTGAGCAGTTTAATATTCCTTTCATATTTTGGGGCAGTGAAAAATACTACAAAAATAACAAAAATGTGAAAGAAGCACTAGCAGCTAGAAAAAATAACAAAATCAGCCATGATTATGTTTTTCACTCACTTCTTGGTTGCTCGAATATTGACTCGCCTATCATAGATCAATCACTCAACATTTGTTCCATTAAGTGACTATAATAAATTGAGTTGGATAGATACTAGGCGTGACGGGCTATGCCTATAATAATTAGGTGAGCAAGAAACAACGACATTGCTGATTCAAGTTAATTTACTATAAATTAACGATTTTCATATGAAGGCAATATACCAGTCTTAAATAAATCTTCGATATTTAGACTATTAAAAACTGGATATAGATTCCTAAATTCGTCAAAATTTTCTCTTATGGTTTTTGTAAATAATTGAACCTTGTCTTCATCTGTATCAGCATTTGTAACAAAAACTGCTCTTGTAGAAAATGTAGTTGCACCAGCCACTCCAGGATAAATATTGTCTGGAATAACACTACTCTCATATACTTTGTTCTCTTTTACTAATATATCTAACTTTGAAAAATCGATTGAAACAAAGGAAATTTTACAAGTAGAAGCGATTTGACTAGCTATTCCACTTGGGTGTCCTGTAAATAAAACTACTGCATCTACGTTATTATCACATAATTTTCCTGGCATTTGGGTATCTGTTACATTGATTATTTGTGGCTCTTTTTTAAAAGAAAAATATTTGAATAACGTAAGCATACTACTTCTAGCGCCCGAACCTCTAAGATTAATGCCAATTCTCTTATCAGACATATCAGAAAATTTTACAATACCAGATTCTTTTCTTACAATCATACTAAAATACTCTGGAAAAAAACTCATTACAGTTCTAAGCTCACTAAACGGTTTTTGGTTAGAGAATATACCAACAGCATCTACAGCATCCTGAGCTACGTCAGATTGTACAAAAGCAAAATCTACTTTTTCAGTTGAAAGTAAATTCAGATTATTAATTGAGCCGCTTGAAGCTATAGCCTTACAATCAGTTATGGGAGAATATTTTGTTATGAAATTACAAAGCTGAAGTGCGGCGGGATAGTATGCTCCGCTAACAATACCAGCAGCTATTTTGATCTCAGTTACAGGATTCGCTAATGTGTTAAATTGAAAAAAACTAACAAATAATGCTATTACTATTTTTTTGAGCATAATATTTTTCTTTATCAAAAGTTCCTTCACTATGGTCTACAATCAAGGTAATTGTGGCATCTCCGGTAATATTTATTGTTGTTCTTAACATATCAAGTATGCGATCTATACCTGCAAGAATTGCAACACCCTCAACAGGAAGGTTAACAGAAGATAAAACCATTGGCAACATAATTAGTGATGCACCAGGAATCCCTGCTCCTCCTATTGACCCTAATGTAGCAGTTATAATTATCATCATATAATCTGACATTTGTAGTTCAACACCCAACATTTGAGCAAAAAATATTGCTGTCAAGCCGAGATTAATTGCAAATCCATCCATATTTATGGATGCACCAAGAGGTAAAATAAATGAAGCGCTTGAATCTGAAATACCTAATTCATCCTTACATACTTCCATTGTTGTAGGAAGTGTTGCTTTGCTAGAACTTGTAGAAAAAGCCAAAACTTGGTATCCAAAACTTTTTCTGTAAAATGGCATTGGCGAAATTCTACAAAAAACAAGTATCAATATACCAAAAATAATATATTGCATACCCATTGCTACAATTACAGCGAAAACAAGTTTAGATAATGCATATAATATGTCTGTACCTTGATTCCCTACAACCCATGCTGTGAGAGAAAATGCTCCATATGGGGACAGGACGATAATCATGCTGATCATTTTAAATATAAGTTTGGACATAGAATGAAAAAACGATTTTACATGATTAGCTGATGATCCAATTTTATTGATTGAAACTCCTACAAATAAGGCTAAAAACACAACTTGTAATATACTATTATCCACAAAAGAACCAATGGCATTTTCTGGTATTATGTTTATCAAGAAGTTTGTAACATCAAATTTATTATTTGAGACAGCTATTGTTGATTGACCAAAATCTACCACGACACCTTCTCCTGGCTTTAGCACTAGCGCCACCCCTAATCCAAATAACACAGCAAAGCAGGTTGTAACTAAAAAAGCTATTGTGGCTTTTATCCCAACACGCCCTAAGGAGCTTGGGTCGTTCATACTAGTGATTCCGCTTACTAATGAAAAAAATATCATAGGAGCAATAATCATCTTTATGAGTCTCAAGAAAATTATCCCAATAGGTCGCACTTGTTCGACATATTCAGGAAAATAGCTTCCAAACATTATTCCTAAAATCAGACCTAGAGTAACCTTATGCCAGAGTTTCATCATCTTCCTCTATATGACTGAATAATTTTACATATAGACATTAAGTGAACTGTAGTAAAATTGCTACGAGTTAATTAAGCTATACTAATTCAGCTTTTATTGTT
>JABDAD010000008.1 GCA_013289335.1 Alphaproteobacteria bacterium
TTCAAGAGCTGTTTTAAAGAGCTATAGATAAATTAAATAAAATAAAACAGATATAATGGAAGATTATAAGCGTGACAAATGAAATATGAAAATATACAAAAAGAAGCAACTATTTTTTTAAGCAGAAAACGCATAGCTATAAATGTTAAATAATATAAAAAACTATTGCTTAATATAGTATGTTGCCCTATATAATGCTATAGTCCTAAACTTATAGTTGAATAATGATAATAACGAACTCTATTTTTTTTGCCACATTATTTTTAACATTAACCCCCATAATTATTGCATTATTGCTACTGACCGTACGTTTTTATAAAATAGAACAAAAATGGGAACATAAATTTGATAAATTAAGTACAAAAATTGTGAATTTATATCTTGATAAAAAATTTGTATGTAAGTTGCTTAAATCTGTTCAAACTCTGTATACTGAGACGCATCTTTTACAATTGTTGAATGAAATATTAGATTATTTTTGTTTGGACTTACTTGCTCTATATATTACGATTCAAAATAAAATACTTATGTGTAAAAGTACTTCAATGGATAAGTTATATACGCAGAACGATATAAAACTTCTTATTAATAATGCTAAAGTAGTTAGCAATGAGATAGGTTATTACGTTATCAAAAATGAAGACCGTAGGCAATTTATTGTATTTAAACATCCAAGTATTTCTGTGCTAGCTCTTTCCGAAATAAATCATAGTCTATCAAAAGAAGAGAAAAAAACTTTTATAGACGAAATTATGCTACTTTTAACAGTAGGGGTAAGATTTATTAAATTCTAGTCAAATTTTATTTACTATACTCATCTAGTCATTCCTGATAAAGCAGGAATCCCTTTTCTTAAGAATGGATGCCGTATGAATACAAGATGACTGGGAGTAGTAGCATCGTCCCATGTTCAAATTAAATGACTATATAGAATTACATATTGATAGTTTTTAACCCTAATTTAAAACTATATGAATGAGCTTTCTTGATATTTCGAGTTTGGTCAGATGTGTAGTCATTTGATAGTTTTATTGTGAAAGCAACACAATCAAAAATATATTTTACTCCTATACTATCATTTATTATCTCGTAATTTTTCTTAGATGTGTCTAACCTTAATTCTCCAAAAAGAGAAATTTCATGGTTAATATTATACGATATTTTTGTATGGTTTTGGCTTCTTATATCACTATTGAGGTCAGATACCAAAGTAGAAAATCTTCTATATTCTTTTAGATTTCTAAGAACTATCAAATTATTGAAAATAGAAAACCTATTATTACTGAGCCATAGTGATATTTCATCTCGATGTGGTTTGAAGTTTTTATTACGTTTTTGGAATCTATAATAAATTTCAAAATTATCTGAGTAACTGTAACCAATTTTACCAACATAATCGCTTCTTGAATTATTGGTAGTTCTTCTAGATCTTAAAAGCTGACCTAAAAAACTACTTATTTGCCATTCATTCCCTATTATATAATTATTGAGTCCATAGCTAAGCCTTTTTCCATATTCGTAATAGTCGATGCCAGTATACCTGGATTCATCAAAAATATTATGCTCGTTTATTTCATGGTTCGGTGAATCAATTATATTGTATTTTTCAATTTTGGATATTGTACTACGCCCAACTACAGTCGAGATTTGAGGTTCCAAAACTACATTTGTTGAATAAGAATTTATGTAAAAAGGCCACCTTATGCCAGTTTGTATTTCTGGTATGTGTCTTGTCATATTTTTGTTACGTAGGTCTGTACCCATATATACAGATTTTTTAATATGATATATATCTGCTCTATTGTAGAGACTGAAATCAAAAATCTGTCCGTTATCGATATATGCATACTTACTAAGTCTTACTCCGAGGCTGTCTCGAGATATATTCTTGTCATTTCCTTCTAAATAATTTATTCCATTATTATTTAACTCTAAATTCCAACCAGAATCTAACTCATAATCTCTTCTTATTGTGTATGTTGGAAGAGCATTTGGATCTGTTTCCCAGTTATCTGAAGTTCTTAGGCCTTGATAATGCTGGACACTGATATGATTATAACCATTAACAAAAAACTTATTTGCATATATTTCAGATTTTATATAACTACTACAATCGTCATAGTAATTTTTTAAGTAAGATTTATCAGACACTTTACCTAAATTAAAACCATATTTAACTTCATTAGAGCTGAAATAACCTTTGGCAGTTACATTATACCTGTGATATTTAGCATCCTTAACTATGGTATTTTGTAATGTAGAAGTAATAATTTTTGAGTGAGTATAGCTTCCATTTATCTGATATTTACCATTTTCTAATAAATGCCTAAATTCAAGTTCTTGGATAAAGAGCTTCCTGTTAAAACGAGGAGAATATGTCGCATCCATATTTCCATGATGTCTATAATAGAATGGTATTTTTAGTGTTCCTCTCTCTATTTCTGGCCTTAAGATACCAGATCTTGCTTCTGCATTTGGCATTGGATGGGAAAAAAATGGCAAATGTAAAATTTTATATTTTGCTACAGAAAATGTAGCATTTTGATAACTTACTGTGCCTGTTTTAAAATCAAGCTCAGTCTTTTCTGCATTGATGTGCCAAAGCGGTGCATTTTTTATACAATAAACACATGGCGTATATGCAGCATCATATATTTCTCCAATAAATTTATCTTTCCGCACTAATTTTTTTGCTGTCATCACATCATTTGGTTTTATTAGAATATCTACATTCCTTACTATCGCCTTGTCATTGGCAGCATTGATAAATATTGAACTTGCTAATAATTTTTGTTTTTCTCCTTCTGCTAATGTCTTAGTATTTGTCCATACCTTTTTATTTTTTATGTCAATGAGAGCTCTATCAGTTTTTACATATAGATCATCGATAATAAGTTCCACATGGCCTATAGCTTCCGCATATTCTCCTTCATAGCTATATACTAGCTTATCAGATTTCAAAAAACTATTTTCACCACCATGAAGAAATTCCCTCCCTAAAGTTGATTTATTCATAGCAAAAAAGAAAACGAATATAATAAATCGTACTATATTAGTCATTAAGCTTTGTATTTCTTATTATAATACGGCTATAATATAGTATTTAATACACAAACCAAGATGCAAATGAATAATATAGCTTATGCAGCTACAGAAAGTGAGGTAAAAGAGTTTAAGGTAAGTGAACTCTCTCTTCTTGTTAAGAGGAAAATAGAGAATGATTTTGGTTATATACGTGTAAGAGGAGAAATTTCAGGTCTTAAAGTGGCGAGTTCTGGTCATGGATACTTTAACCTTAAAGACCAGGATGCTGTACTTGCTTGCACATGCTGGAGACCTGTGCTTGCTAGGGTGAATTTTAAGATTGAAGACGGACTTGAGATAATAGCAACAGGAAAGCTTACAACATATCCTGGCCAATCAAGGTATCAGCTTAATGTAGAAAAAATAGAAGCAGCAGGCAATGGTGCTTTGATGGAGCTGCTTAATAAAAGGAAGGAACTTCTTGCAAGAGAAGGCCTTTTTGATCAATCAAGAAAAAAACCCATACCATTTTTTCCAAAAAAAATTGCAATAATAACTTCCCCCACTGGCGCTGTTTTACAAGATATTTTGCATAGAGTTAGAGATAGATGCCCTACACATATAATTCTTTGGCCTGTTGCAGTTCAAGGTGAGAGTTGCGCTTTTGAAGTAAGTAGTGCTATTAATGGCTTTAACAGAATGGATAAAGATCAACATCCTGATGTTATTATTGTCGCGCGGGGAGGAGGTTCTATTGAAGATTTATGGGGATTTAATGAAGAAATTGTAGTAAGAGCTACAGCTAATTCTGAAATTCCAATAATTTCTGCAATAGGACATGAGACAGATTTTACTCTAATTGATTTTGCAAGTAGTCTTAGGGCTCCAACTCCGACAGCTGCTGCAGAACTAGCTCTTCCAGTTTTACAAGATTTAAGGATAAAAGTCTCAGATCTTTCAGTGAGATATGCTGGATTTTTTTCAAATATTCTGACTCTGTTTAGTTCTAAATTAGCATTATTGTGTAAATCTTTATCATCTCCAGAAAAATTACTATTTCCTAAACAACAACAAATTGACGAATTTTCTTTTAAATTACAGGGAAGCTTACCTCATCATTTAAAACTTAAACTTATTTCTCTTGTATCTATAAAATTACCACAAACAACTGTTTTATCCTTCATATCGGCAAAAAATATTCAATATTTAAATTTATTTGAAAGATCTACAATTTATGTAAATAGAATACTAAATAGTGCTGGGACATATCTTAACTTACAATCAAAATTACTTGATAGCCTAAGTATTTCTCAAATATTACGTAGAGGTTTTGCAATTATTAGAACAGTAGATAATAGAGTTATAACTTCAGCAAAGTTAGCCAAAAATGAGGAAAGTATTTTAATAGAGATGCAGGATGAAACACTAAAAGTAAAAGTTGAATAAAATGTTTATGCCGTCAAAATTTAACCAGGCACCGAATTATCAGGATTTGTTCAAATTCATAGCTATAATCTCGATGATTATAGATCACTATGGTATTTTTATTCATAACGTCTCTTGGTTGCGGCTTGTGGGAAGGATTGCAATGCCATTTTTTTGTTTCTTTGCAGGATATAATTATTATAGGATAAAATCGGAGCAAAAAATTATTTTCTGTTTTCAGATTCTAAAATACAAAAAATTAACCCTAATTGGGATAATACTTCAATTTTTGCACATTATTTTTATCCCTGAATTATCTTTTTTAAATATCATTTTATCAATTATAATTAGCTTATCTTTCATAGATTTATCTGAAAAATACAGGATTTCTTCATGGTTTTTTAATGTACTACTCATTGTTTTGATACCATTTAGTTATGAAGTTTATGATTATGGAACTATAGGCACTGGTTTTGTATATTTGGGGTATGTGGCTCGTTTACAAAGAAATATTATGTATAGAAATTTGGTGGCTATGTGGTCCGTGGTTTTACTCATGTTCTCGTCAGGACAATTTTCTAATCTTGAAATTATAATATTATTTATTATTAGTATAGGATTTTTTTATATATTCAGTTTTGTCAATTTTGAGCAAAGACTACAGTTTAAACCACTTCTAATTAGTAGATATGTTTTGGAAATATTTTGTGTACAGTATATTTTGTTTATATTAATACATGGCATCAAGCTTCATTCTATTTAATTTGAGAAATTTGAGAAAAAGTAATTTATGAAAGATAATAAAATAATATTATTAGAAAAATTGTTGGAAAATTTTAATGTTGTCAAACTTGAAATAAAAGATGATAGCGAAAATCATGTAGATCACTACAGTGTGGAGACAGATAGTATGTATCCTTCTCATGTAAAAATACATATAGTAAGTAAAGATTTCGAAGGCCTTTCATTGTTGGAAAGACAGAGACTTGTAAATCGAGCTTTGCAACCAGCGTTTCAACATGGATTGCATGCTGCTTCAATTAAAGCTGACAATTCCTAATGCCAAAATCTTGGTTAGTCATCCCGCATTTAATGCGGGATTTTGTCTTTTTTATAGTAGTGTGTATTATGCGTCTGATCCATCAGCATGGCTGGTTGTATTGCCTGTAAGTGTAACAGCGCTTTCAGTTTCAGAAATATGTGTTCCTACAACAGCAGCTGCCAAATGCGTAGCAGATGCCGAGCTAGAAATCTCCGTTGCGTGCGCTTGAGTAAGTTGTTGTTCTTTATGTATGCCTGCTGTAGGATTAGATACAACATGTTGTATTCCAAGCAAAGTAGCGGTAATTAATGATGCTGGTGGAGGAGAGGCAGGTACAGCAGCTGATGACGCCGTAGTAGCAGGTACAGCAGCTGATGGCGCGGTAGTAGCAGGTACAGCAGCTGATGGCGCGGTAGTAGGAGATACAGTAATAGCGGAGGTACTAGCCGATGGGTCAGAGGCAGCAGCAGTTTGAGCAACAACAGTTTGCATGGCTTCAGAAATTGTAGCATTTGGAACGAATGCTGATGCAACACCTATAGCAGTTAAAAGCGCAGATGAAGCCACGTTTGCTGCTGGAGTTGTCTCAACAGGTGGTGCAACGGAAGCCAAATGATTAGCAGCGGCTGTTGAAACAGCTCCTATATTAGAGGCTAGAATAGCCAACGCAGCTTTCTGTGGCAAAGTTAACGCGGTACTTCCGTTAATGCTAGCGGTTGTGTAATTTTGTAATAATTGTCCTCCAACAGCAAGTGTTGCTCCTACTACAGGAGCAGCAACAGAAGCTGCTGATACTATTACACCTTCTACGGCACTAGATGAACAACATCCGCCACCACTGGCTTTTTTTGGCGCTGCTGGCGCAGGAGCGGCGGAAGTTACAGAAGAACCACCTCCAGCGCCTCCTGTTGGAGAAGCAGCAACCGAGGAAGTGGCTGACGAAGCTAATAATACTTTAGACATAGTACACCTATTTGTTGAATTTATATTATTTATAAGCATATTGAATGGTATTCAAATAAATTATAGTTGTAAACTATAATCTAAAGTTTAGGTAACAAAAAATTGAAGAATACTGCTTAGATGCTATACAAGACTGAAAGCAATTGAAAGTTGAAGATTTTTTAAACAATTTTTTCAATATAAATTATGGAGCGGGTGAAGGGATTCGAACCCTCGACTTCGACCTTGGCAAGGTAGCGCTCTACCCCTGAGCTACACCCGCGCTTCACACTATAGTTAAAAAAAATTTGTTTGCTTAAAAATTAATAGTCAAAATTTTTTGTATTGCAAGAAAAATAAATTTATTCAAAAGCTTCAGCGCCGTCTAATCCCATTATAGGTGTATTTATCTCGTCGTATTCTGCAGTAGTGCTAGTGGTGGAAAATAGCTCAACTACTAACCAATCTGGTAATACATGCATGTAGAACTCACTATCCTTTGATAAATGGGCAAAAACTTTCTTTTCTTTATTTCCTATGGATTTTAATAAAGACTTTTCTTTTGCAAAACTTGTTGAAGATTTTGTAACAATTGCATAATTTCTTACTAATGTTTCTATTGATTCCTCGATTTCTGGCGTCAAACCAAACAACACATCAGCTATATATTCTGAGTAAGCGTATTGTTGAGCAAAAACATTTTCTTGAGAAATTGGTGGGATAATTACCTCAAGTAGTCCTCCTGTTGGCCTTACACGGAAAAAACTAAGACCAGAACTCGGTATTTCTAGCATATTACGTCTATTTTTATAATTATTTTGGGCGTTATACACTGTAACATAAATTATGTAAAGTTACAAAATACAAAATTATCTACAATATTTATTGTTAATTTATTTAAATTTTTTAAATATTTTTATATTCTTAAACTAAGTGGTTGTGATTATCTATATAGTAAATTAACTTGTGTATGGCTCTAGGAGCATTGAAGTGAAGCTATTCTCGTCATTCCTGCAAAGGCAGGGACCTCTTTCTTTAAGAATAGATCTTGTATTAATATGTGAGATGACTGAGAAGTGCATACAACGTCTTATGCTAAAAGTAATAGACTATACACAAAATCCCGGCTAATCAAAGCTTATAAGCTTGAAGCTTTGCTTCATTAAATAAAAGAAAAATTAAAAATTAGAGTTTTTATTTGATTTTATTTACTAAAGTTATAATTTATATAACATATTCCAGATCAAAGAGTAATATTATAAGTAATGAGTGTTTCAAATATAAGGCAAGTAATTTTAGAAAAAATGGAAGAAGAAAATCTTTCAGTTTGGGATATAGCGAAAAAATCACATGTTAAGAAAAATACGATATATAATATTGTTGCTGGCCTATCAAAAAATCCTGGAATAGAAGCAGTAGCAGCTATAGCAAGTGCATTAAACTGTAGTATAGATGAATTGTTTGGCAATGATATTAATTTTTCGCAACAAAAATCTATTAAAAAAGAAAAAACTTATGAATTCTCAGTAAGTTTATTTAACGACGTTGTAGATTGTGTAAATAAAAAAATTGCAAATAGACATACAGATATTTCTTTTAATGAAGTGATGGAAATTATAAAGGAAGGTTATATTTTTTCTTTACAAAAAAACTCAAATCAACTTAGTATTTCATTCATTGAATGGCTTGTTGAAAATCGAGTAAAAAAATTTGAAGTATGTTAGGTAAAGAATTTTCAAATAAACCTTATGATGCATAAGAAAATAGTGTACAACAGATTCCATGCTTAACTAGTTTGTTGCTAAAAAGCTACGTATAAATACTTGTTTTAAAAAAATATATACTGTTTTCTTAAAAAATTACGTTAATGATCTTGCACAATTGGTAGTAGTAATTAATATCTAGCTTATGTTTTATTTTATGGAGTATTTAAGTTATGACTAATACAATTACTAATACAGATCTTGTTTGGCGTACTCTACTATTTGCGTGTGTTTGTGCAATGATTTTTGCATCAGCAGATGCAGCATTTGCTTCTGGTAGTGACGTTATTGGTGCGTCTTTATGTGCCGTGGTAAAGGCATTAGGTGGCAATATTGCTAAATCAATAGGTACAGTCGCTATTATGGGTGTTGCTGGTGGTTTATTAATGGGTAAGTTAAACTGGACTGCTGCTTTGACTACATCAGTTGGTGTAATTATTATTTTCAGTGCAAGCTCTCTTGTAGGATGGATCGCCGGTAGTGATGGCGGATCAGCTTGCAGCTAATGGTTGGTGTTTGATATTATAATAAAACTAAAAGGCCCATTTTATATATTTCTGGGCCTTTTTTTATTAGTCTTTTCATATTTTCTACGTTATTATGTCGCGTGAATAACTTCACAAATTAAGTGTATATGTATCGTATATTATCCTTTGTTACTATTATTTTCTGCACTATTTCATTATTTGCATCAGATAATAAAGTCTTTATAAAAGTAGTATCTCCTAGGCAAATGGAATTCTACAAAGAAATAACACTTCCTGCAGAATGTATAAATAAAAATAGCAAAGATTATTTAGCTATATCAGATGGTGTGGTAGATTTTGTACCAGAGGGTACAAAAAAGAATTTTATGAAAGGTGAGATAATTTTGGTAATGGATAAATCTATTACTGAAGCTCAAAAGGCTTCTGCTGAAGCAGAATTTAAGCAAGCCTCTTTAGTATTAAAAAGAGAAACCTCTTTATTTGAAAAACATATTATCACTAGCCAAAGGCTAGAAAAAGCTCGGATAGAATATCATGTTGCTAAAGCTAAGTTAGCTGAAATCAGCAAAATATATGAACACAAAAACATACATGCACCATTTGACGGAGAAATCTCAGCTATTAAATACAAAAAAGGAGAATATATAAAAACAGGAGATTTTTTATTCAATATAACGGCAACTTCAAAGAAATTATTGCGTTTTGCTGTTCCAAAAATATATAAAATTGATGAAAAAGAAGTTACTGGAGAGATTATAAATAACGAGAGACACTATAAATTAGAGCAAATTTCAATATCAAAATCACTTTCAAAAGATTTTAGTACTTATAGTTCTACTGCTATTGTTGAAGACGAAGATGGTCTAGAGCACAATAGTTATGTTTCGATAAAATTAAAATATGATAAACATAAGTCAATTGGCATCCCAGAAGCTGCTGTTATAAAATCAGATGGCCTAAATAAAGTGTTTATTTTAGATGGGGATAAAGCAAAACTCATAGTTGTAACTCTTGGTGATAGAGTAGAAAATTCGATTGAAGTTACGTCTGGCAACCTAACGTGTGAATCACAAATTGTAACAGAAGGTATTCAAAAAATATCTGATGGGCAACTAGTTGAAGTAGTGGGCTAATATGTATCTATCTGAAGTCTGTGTAAAACGTCCAGTACTTGCAACTGTTTTAAATTTGATTGTGGTAATAACAGGGATTGTGGCATTTTTCAATTTACCTTTAAGAGGTACACCTGATATCGATATGCCAACAATTACTATAGAATCAGTTTATATTGGTGCAAATGCTTCTTTTATGGAGAGCAATGTTACAAAACCAATTGAAAAAGCTATAAAAAATGTCAAAAATCTTGATCATATATCATCCAAAAGTTCAACTAACTTTAGTTCCATCCAAGTGGATTTTAAGATGTCTGCGGACATTGAAGCTGCGCTTAACGATATAAGATCGAAAATATCAGAAATTTCATATAAATTACCTCAAGATATGCCAGCTCCAGCTGTAAGCAAAATGAGTGCAAATGATTGGCCAAGCATATGGATTACCACTACTTCATCAAATTACGATCCAATGACTTTAACAAACATAATATTTCAAAGAGTAAAACCTGAGCTTGAGAAGCTGGATACAGTAAGTAATGCAAAAATATACTCAGGCTCAGATTATACAATACAGATTAGCCTTGATCCTGTAAAATTATTTCAAAACAAATTAACTCCTATTGAAATTCATACGCAAATTAAAGTTCAAACAAAAAACTACCCATCGGGGTTCATTAAAACAAATACAAAAAATTATATTTTAAACTTAAAAGGCGAACTTTCGTCTATAGAAGAATTTTCGAATATCATAATACAAAATATAGATGGTAAATTACTTAAGCTTAAAGATATAGCAAAAATTGAGCTAAAGCCCGAAGAACATCTAGAAATAACTAGATATAATGGTTCAGATACCATAACTCTTGGTGTATTAAAGCGCTCTAAAGCTAATATAATAGAGCTTTCCGATGAAATAACCAAGGCCTTGCCCAAAATAGAAAAATCGTTACCAGATGGGATAAAGCTTCATATAGCATATGATAGTGCTATCCCTATCAAAGCATCAATAAATTCTGTTTATCTAACAGCATTTGAAGCCTTAGTGCTAGTTCTTTTTATTGTATATTTATTCTTGGGGAATGTTCAAGTAACAATAGTCCCATTTGTAGCAATTCCCGTTTCAATAATAGGTACATTTGCCTTTATGAAAGCCATAGGTTTTACAATCAACTTATATAGTCTACTTGCAATGATAATGGCAATAGGGCTAGTTGTTGATGATGCAATTGTGATGCTTGAAAATATTTATAGACATTTTGAGCAAGGAAAAACAGCATTCGAATCGGCAATTATTGCTTCAAAGGAGATAGGTTTTGCAATATTAACAATGACGACAACTTTAACGGCCGTTTTCCTTCCTATCGGTTTTATTGATGGTTTTGTAGGAAAATTATTTATAGAATTTGCTTGGACTCTTGCATTTTGTGTTATTATTTCAGGATTTGTAGCTCTGACGCTTTCTCCAATGCTTTCTTCTAAAATACTTGGCACTAACCGTAATATTAAAATACCAAAAATAATCTTGAAATTTGGTGATAAAATAAACGAACTTACAGAATTTTATATCAAGTATTTATTGCTTGCACTTAGTAATAATAGGAAAATGGCGCTCATAGCTATGTCATCAATACTAATACTTTTTATAAGTTTCTATTTTGTAAAAAAAGAATTTATGCCAACAGAAGATTATGCATTCTTCATTATAAGTGGAAAAGGTGCGGATGGCGGTACACTTCAAACTTCTGTTGATGCTATCAAGCAAGTCGAAGAAATTGTACGAACTGTTCCAGAAGTCAAAGGTTATTTTTTTAATGTATATGGTGGAAATCAGGCATATGGTTTTATACCTCTAAGTGATTGGGCCAAGAGGTCAAAGTCACAACAAGATATAATAAATACAATAAATCCTCTTTTGTCTAAAATTCCTTCTATGACGATATTTGCTATGAACCCAGGAGGTATGTCTGGTAACAACGAGCGTGCTGTAATGATTAATTTATTATCATTCGGAAATTTTAAAGAATTAGATGTGGTGAGTCAGAAGTTTTTGAATGAACTAAAGCAAAATAAAATTTTTGTAAATCCAGACCGGGATCTTAGAACCTCTATTCCAAGTATAGAAATTGACGTTGATAGAGATGTATCTGCTATGCACCATATATTTCTTGATCAAATTGGAACCACATTGCAATACCTTATTGCAGGTGTAAAAGTTTCAGATTTTTCTGTGGGAAATGAGAAATATAAAGTTATGCTTCGTTTCGATAAAGAAGATCGTAGCAAAATTTCTGATCTTTCAAAAATTTACATTAAGGATCAAAATGGTGAAATGGTGCATTTATCTAATCTAGCTAGAATAAAAGAATCCATATCTGTGGAATCCTACAACCATTATAATACTGCAAAATCTGTTGAAATTAGTTCTGAAATTTCAAATGGAAGTTCAATAAATCAAGCTAAAATGGAAATAGATAAGATAGCAGATAAGCTTTTACCTGGAACGAGCATTAAGGTAGAGTTTTTAGGGGAGATTGAGCGTATGCAAGAATCCAATAACAATATGTTATTTACATTCTGTTTGGCTCTAGTTTTTATATATCTTGTTTTATCTGCACAATTTGAGAGCTTTACGGATCCATTTATAATACTTCTTGCTGTGCCATTTTCAATTACTGGAGGGGTGCTTGCGTTGATCATAGGAGGTAGTAGCATAAATTTGTATAGTAACATAGGCATTGTAACGCTGATAGGTTTAATAACAAAGAACTCTATTATGATTGTAGAATTCGCAAATCAATTAAAAGCGGAAGGAAAAAATAAACTAGACTCTATTGTTACTTCTTGTAGGCTTAGGTTAAGACCAATATTAATGACTACATTTGCCACAATTTTTGGTGCAATTCCACTTGTTATGTCTAGTGGAGCTGCTGCTGAAAGCAGACACTCCATTGGCCTTGTAATTGTTGGTGGTATGTTAATTGGTACGTTATTTACAGTATTTGTAATACCTTTGATATATTATAAGTTTAAAAAATAAAAATAATACTCTCTATAGAGTATTGATTATATACTTAAATTCTTTGTATTTTTAAAATAAAATTTGGTATTATTTAAGAATGGCTAATGGTGTAATAGGTATTGATCCTGGTATAAATAATTTAGGTTGGGCAATATTGGAAAAGAGTAGAACTAATTCTATTGTATATATTGCAAGCGGAAGAATTAAAACTACTTCATCAAATCATATTACAGTACGTCTTGCCTCGCTTTCTGAAGAACTTTCGTCTATAGTTGAAAAATATGAGCCTAGCAGTGCTTCTATTGAAGAGACATTTGTTAATATTAATGCTAAATCTTCAATGATTTTAAGTTTTGCGAGGGGCGCAATCTTAGCCATTTTAGGTAAATATCACTTACATACATCGGAGTTTGCACCAAATAGTATTAAAAAAACTATTGTTGGTTATGGAAAAGCTGATAAAGAACAAGTGATGAAAATGCTTGCACTTGTAATACCAGACGTAAAATTTTCTTCAACAGATGAAGCAGACGCTATAGCAATAGCTTATACTGCTATTGTGTCTAATATTTTTCAAACGAAATACTAAAGATATGGCACTGATGCTGCACAATGTTCCGTGCCTTTATAGCATTTGGCACAATTGGGCAATGCCTTTGTTAACAATACCTTGTACAACTAATGCTTGTATGTTGTCCATTATCACAATTATAACTACTAAGCCTTTATCTGTAGTATTTCAGTCATTTTCTATATTTAGCTTTATTTGAGTGGTATTTTACTGCATTAGTTATAGAACTGATCTTGTATTTAAAACGTGTGTAGACAAGTGCTACTCAAGAATTTCATCCCAAAAGTTTATCGCCATTTTTTCTACGAGTCCAGAAATGGAAAACCCTTCAGGTTCAATATACGGAACCTCTGAAATAGGTGTTTTGTCCATGGATTGAAATAATAAAGGTGTCATATTAGTTGAGCCATTTAGATATTCAAACCAGACGGAGACTAGGACAGCAAATTCTGATTTTATAACTGGTAAATCTTGTTTACATTGAAAACCCACACCTTCAACTTTTACACTATATCCTAAATCTGCTAATCCCGAGGCTTTAAGAACTTTGTTAACTTCTATTTGCGTTTTTTGTGATTGCCTTTCTATATAAGGATTATTAGTTACAACTAATATTGTAAATTCTTTTTGATAGTGATAAACACCAGCGTTAATCTTTTCCACTAACCTTTCTGCAGCATCAGAAACTGTTGTTGCAGTTGTAGGCCTATCATGATTTTGTGCTTTTGTGTCTATATCTCACTGACTTTTATTCCCAAAGTCTCAAGTATATCTACAGACATCATAGATTCTGTAATAAATCTTGTCTCTCCTTTTTCATAATTTAGATAATGTCTTTCAGGGAAATATCCCTTAGGACATTCTTCTTTTGTTTTATAAAAAACAAAAGGTTGTTCGTTATTGACTCTTATATTATTTTTTTGTGCGAGATATAGCATATAGGATTTACCTTCTTCTATTCTAGAAGAATTGTCTCCTACAGTGAGTACTGTATTCAAACTATCTATCGGAGTTTTGTTATAAAAAGCTGACATTAGCAAAGCTTTTAATTCTGGGGCTATTCCGTCTATTTCAGCCCACACAATCCTTTCACCTACTAAAACCTGAATATCGTCATTTTTTATTGTAACTCCTCTCATTTGCGTACTATAAATGGCCCGAGTAAGAATACCAGGCCTAGAAGCTCCAAGGATCCACTCTTTATCGTAAGATTTTTCAGTTGGCTCAATAGAATCTATCAGCCCAATAATTTTTGCATATTCTAGAAATGATTTATGTAAATCATCACTCAATACTTCGCTCTTAAGTTCGTTTCTTTCCACTCCAGGTTTACGTCCAAAGCTTGTTTTTTGAATTGCATATAGCATAATTGCTTCAGTTTCTTCCTTTGTTAGAGTTTTAAAGAGGTTTTTTATTAAAGATTTTGGATTACTAAAATCAATATGATTATGCGAACCCATTATCTCTATGAAAGTTAGCGTTGGATTTTTAAAAAAACCAGATCTATTTAATGCCTCCCAAATGATCTCTTTACTCAAAGAACCTGAGATATTATAAATACCAGCTATAGCTTTTTCGAATTCTTCAATCTTATATTTTCTTTGATCTATTTTATAGATATCTTCCACCGCTTGATGAAAGCCTGAAGGCTTTGTAGAATATTTGTACCCATCATAAACGCTTGGTCCTACAACAGCAGCTGTTGCTACGCTTAAAAGCAAACCAAAGGGTCTTGCATACATAAAAAATCTTGCCACTTTTATCTCTAATTAATGGTAGTTCACTATATCACTTTATATAAAAATGATAAGGAAAAATGAAAGCTTAGAAATAGTTTTAAAAAACAATCTATCTTGGAGGAATAGTTATGTAACCCATTGAATTTCCTTATTGAGCCACCCATTGACTCTAAATTCAAGATACAATCCATTATCCAGGTTTTTTAGTACCAAGCATAATTATTTGCCAGTCATCAATAGATAGAACTTCTATACAATAAAGATTATGCTTTGTATAAGCAGCAATAACGCCATCTAATTGATTTTTTATAAATCCTGATAATATCACCAATCCGTTTGGTTTTAATAGTTTCTTAAAATCATCAGACATTTCTATAAGGGGTTTGAATAATATATTTGACACTATAATATCGTAATTATGAAGTTTTTTGTTGTGGTGAGATAATGAAAATTCTATATCTACATTATTCAACTTAGCATTATCTGCAGCAATTTCTATAGCAACTGAGTCTATATCTGTTGCATGTACTATTGAATTTGCCCAAAGTTTTTTTGCTGCTATAGATAGAATGCCAGTTCCAGTACCAACATCTAATATCATATCTGGCACTATTGATATTTTGGAAATCATTTCAAGGCAGCCTTTGGTGGTAGAATGTTCGCCGGTACCAAAAGCTCTGCCAGCATTAATCTGTAAAGGGATAAGATCATTCGGACAATTTGAAATTAATTCTGAGTTTGCAACGTAGAAGTAACCAGCATATACTGCAGAAGCTTCTGCTTGAACTATACTAACCCAATCATTTTCTACTTCTTCAGTAATTAAAATCTCGCCATTAATATAATCTATTGCCAATTTTCTAATATCTTGTACTTTTATGTCAATTTCAAAATAACAAATATATCTCCAGGTGTCGTCAGGCATCGACTCCACAGATTTAGAAGAAATTTCATAACTTGAGGTTGCAACAGAAATATCTTCGAAAATTAATTCTAATAGTGGAATATGCTTAAAAATTGTGTTAAATTCTACTCTTAAGAGTTTTGTTAGGGATTTGAATGGGTTTGTAACAATTTCTTCTTGCATAGTTTTTTGTTAAACTTTATTTCTAAGTCTATATTGATTTATGTAGTAACAACAGTATGAAAAAACTTATACAATATATTATATTTGCTGCAATAATTTCATTGTCTAGAGGTGCAATTGCAATTGACCAAACAAATTTTTCTGAGAAAGAAAGAAATACGGCTAGTGAATACCAAAAAATTATTGAAGATTATAAATCTCAACTAGCTCTAGTTTCGCCTGAAATCAGAAAAGAAATTAGAGAATTTAGAACCAACATTGCTATATTACAAAAACAAAAAAGAGATTTATATAAGCAACTTTCTGTGCAGGCTCAGGAATATCTTAAAATAGAAGAGAAATTCAGAAAAAGATTGCCAGTAGAAGCTGAAGATAATGTTGACCTAAATCAACGAGAAAATATAGAAGTAGATCAAAGCAATAGGTAATCTCGTAGCTGTTGTAGTTTAATTTGAATATTTAGTGAATAAGGATTATTTGTTATAAATTCAAGAGAAGTTAATATATTTGGTATAAATTAAAGTGAATACAAATAAGAAAGAATTATCAGTGAGCGAAGCGCTGGATGGTGTTATAGAAAATTATTTCAAGCTTCATGACGGGACTTTTCTATCAAATAATCTTTACGAAAATGTTATTAATGAGGTTGAAAAAGTCCTGATAAAACAAACAATGATACACACAAGACATAATCAATTAAAAGCAGCTGCTATTTTAGGTGTTAGCAGAAATACGCTGAGAAAAAAGCTTTTGACACTTTTTAGTGATGCAAAATAGTTTTTTAAATAGATCATATTCATTATTCATTAAACATAACTTAGCTAACAAATTAGCTTTTGTTCTTGTTATTATGGCTTTTTTTCTGTGCTATAAAACAATTATAGGTTTTGTAGATGAAAGTAGTAACAGTGATCCAACCTACATGATTACTCTTATTTTGCTTGATCTAATAGTATTTTTACTATTATTTATGCTTGCAACTAGGAAGTTTCTGCACTCCATTTTTAAAGATTACAAAAATGCTCGGATTAGAGCAAGAATAATCATGATGTTTAGTATTATCGCGGTTATTCCAACCATTATAGTATCTGTATTTTCTGTATTCGTGTTTAATTTTGGTTTGCAAAGTTGGTTTGATTCGAAAGTATCAACGGCAATAAATCAATCAGTGCGAGTTGCAGATTTATATATTTCGGAAAACAAAAATCAACTAAGAGATGCGGCTTTTTTAATAGCTCAAGATCTTAATGCTCAATATTTTGATGTGATAGATAATCAGGAATATCTCAATTATGTGTTAAATGCTTTAGTTAAGCTTAGATCACTTTCTGAAGCATTAGTATTTCAAAAAAATACCAATGTCACAATGGCTCAAACTGCCATGAGTTTTTCTTTATCTTTTTGGTCAATTCCACAAAGATATTACGATCATGCAAATGTTGGTGAAATTGTTGATATTTCTCCAAATAACGGAAAAATTAGGATGTTAATCAAATTAACTAGGTACCATGATACTTATTTACTTGTAGGAAAGTTAGTAGATGAAGAAATAATTAATTATATTGATAAAACAACCGGAGCAGCAAGTCAGTATGAAGCTACTCAAAAGAAAATGAAGTCTATTCAAATCAAATTTGCTCTAATGTTTGTTTTTATAACAAGTCTTCTGTTAACAGCTACTGTTACAATAGGCTCTATTTTTGCAAATATGATAGCAAGACCGATAAGAAGATTGGTTAGAGCTACGGAATTGGTACAGGCTGGGGATTTTACAGTACAAATTCCGGTTAATGATTCGAATGGTGATGAACTTGTTATACTAACTACAGCATTTAATAGGATGGTTAAAAAGATTGATATTCAGCAAAAAGATTTGGCGCTTGCTCAAAGGGCTATGGCATGGGCCGATGTAGCAAGAAGAGTAGCTCATGAAATAAAAAATCCTTTAACTCCTATACTATTATCTGCAGATAGAATTGTTAAAAAATACTCTGACGATATTAGTGATAAAGAAGGGTTTAAAAAATATATATCTACAATCAAAAGACATACAAATGATATAGAAAAAATTGTTACGGAATTTGCTGATTTTGCAAAAATGCCAAGCCCAAGTTTTGAATTATATGAGATTGTGTCAATTCTTAGAGATCTAGAAGAGTCTAGGCAAATAGTGAATGATAAAATAAATTATCATTTTTCTAGTAATATTTCTGAATTGCAGTTTATGTGTGATACAACGCAAATAAATCAAGTTATGATAAATTTATTTAAAAATGCTGAAGAAGCTCTAGAGAATAGCTTGGCTGAAAAACATATTTATCTTTCAATAGAGTTAACTGAACATGATTTAGAGATTTCTGTAATAGATAGTGGTAGTGGGTTTGCACAAAATCTTATTGACAAGGCAACAGAAGCTTACATGACGACGCGTTCTAAGGGTTCTGGACTTGGTCTTGCTATAGTAAAAAAAATAGTTCAGGATCACGGAGGGGAAATATTGATATCTAATTTGCCAAACAAAGGTGGCGGGGTAGTAAAGCTTATATTTTCACGTAAACACATATCTAGCAAAATAAAGAAATAGTATAAATAAGTTAATAAAATAAGATTTATGTTATATTCTGCGATATTTAAGCATTTTTGTGATTGATTTATAAAGAATAGGTGTCTAAGTTGTTATGTGATAATGAATGTGATGGAAATAATATTTTCATTTTTAAATGTTTCAGAATGGTTTTAACGGATTCAAGCTGTCTTATTTGCTAAGCGAGCAATATGTTCTGAGTGAATCTTGGAGCTAACATAATCATTTGTTTAATTTAGCTTGAGATTTATTAGGAAAACGAATCATAAGAAAATTATTTAAATAATAGAAATTTGGTGATTTGCATTACTTAAAATAAATAAACCATATAATTCATTTGCAACTTCAAGAAGGTAGTAACTAAATGGCAATAGACGTACTTGTAATTGATGATGAAGCTGATATCAGAGAGTTAATATCAGATATTCTTAAAGAGGAGGGGTTTGCCCCTAGAAGCGCTGCGAACAGCCAACAGGCTTTTAGTTTAATCACAGATAAAGTGCCAAATGCTATTATATTAGACATTTGGCTTCAAGGAAGTGATCTCGACGGTTTAGGTATACTTGAGCTTGTGAAAAAAAGATTTCCTCTAATGCCAGTTATTATAATCAGCGGACATGGTACGATTGAAACAGCAGTTAGTGCAATTAGAATGGGAGCTTATGATTACATAGAGAAACCATTTACACATGAAAAACTTATGATAGTACTACGCAGAGCATGTGAGGCATCAAAGCTTAAGAGAGAGAATATTGATCTAAAGGCTAAGGTGGTAGATAGAACTGAAATGGTAGGAAGTTCACAATCTGTTTCTAAGTTAAAGACCGAAATTGAAAGAGCGGCTACATCTGCTGGTAGAGTTATGATTGTAGGTCAAGTCGGTGTAGGGAAAGAACTATGCGCTAGATTGATACATAAAAAATCAAAGCGTTCTAATTGTCCTTTTATTTTATTTAGTCCAACAGGACTTACGAGTGATCAAGTTTTGCAGGAACTTTTTGGTGAGCCTGAAAAAAATGATATAAATTCAGCTTTTATAAGAAGACATAGTATTTTAGAAGCCGCAAATAGTGGTACGCTTTTTATAGATGAAATAGCGGATATGCCTCTCGCGGCTCAAGGAAAATTCATAAAATTTATACAAGACCAACTTTATGAGAAGCCTGGGACCGGCAAATCTATAAATTTAGATATTAGGTTAATTGTAGCTTCTAGCAAGGATATTGAACTTCTCGTAAAAGAGGGAAAATTTAGAGAAGATCTGTATCATCGTTTAAAAGTTATGTTTATAAAAGTACCAAAACTTTGCGAAAGAAAAGAGGATATTCCATTGCTTGTAGAATATTTTGTGAAACAACTTGCAAAATTTTCTGGTTTAAAAGAACGTGAATTTTCTGAAGAAGTTATAGCAGCTCTTCAAGCTTATAATTGGCCAGGTAATATTAGACAGCTCAGAAATGTCATAGAATGGACTTTAATAATGAACCCACCTATTGATAGTTATGAAACTACAATAAAGCCTGAAATGTTACCTTCTGAGATTGCTAATAACGGTATTACCATTACAAAACCGGAAACTAATATAGATATGATGTCTATGCCTTTAAGAGAAGCTAGAGAGGTGTTTGAGCGACAGTATTTAACAGCTCAAATGAGTAGATTTAATAATAATATATCAAAAACTTCATCTTTTGTTGGAATGGAAAGGTCTGCGCTTCATAGAAAGTTAAAGTTACTCTCTATCCATTCAGGGACACCTGGGAAAAAAGAGGATGAGGAACTTGAGGAATTGGAAGGAGAGTTCGTATGTTAATAAACAATCTATCAATATATAAATTTAGCGTTATTTCGATATTAAAGATTTTATTCGGTGTAATTTTAATTGCTTCTATGGCGCAAATAGTTCTACCAGTATATCCTGTGCCAATCACTCTTCAAACCGTTGCCTCTATATTAATTGGTTTATTATACAAACCAACCGAGGCTTTTCTTACGTGGTTACTATATTTAGTGCTTGGCGCAATTGGTATGCCTGTTTTTCTAGGATTTTCATATGGTCTTGCAAAATTTACAGGACCTACAGCAGGATATCTTATTGGTATGCTAGCTGCAGCTGTTAGCATGTCGTATATGAGGCAAAAATTTAACATTAATTTTAAGAAGGCAATAAATATATTTGCTGTAATAATGTTTGGACAGATTATTATTTATAGCTTTGGTGTTGCGTGGCTCAGTCATTTAATTGGTTTTGATAAAGCAATATATTCTGGACTTGTAGTATTTATTCCAAGCGGAATAATTAAATCCTTAGTCCTCGCTGTAATATTCAAGGTTATATATGCGAAGGTTAATTAGTATTTTTATTGTTTTTATAATATCATCCTGCTCAGAAAATAGTAATAAAACTATTTCATCAGATTTAAATGAGAAAATTGTCCAATATATAAAAGATCAGACATTAGCAAATAAGATACCTAATATTAAACTAAAATTTGGTACAGACTTACAAGGCCTAAATCTTTCCAAGGTTGATCTGTCAATGGTAGATTTGAGTAATATGAATTTATCAAAGTCTGAGTTCACAAGTGTAAAACTTGCTAAAGCCAATATTTCCAATAGTAACTTTAGCGAAGTAATTTTTAGTGACTGTGACTTTTCTAATGCTGTAATGGAGCATGTAATAGCAAATGACTCACAATTTGAGTCTGTAAATTTTACACAAGCAACCATTGCAAAAAGTAATTTCAAGAGTAGTAGTTTGGATGACTCAATATTGTTGAACGTAACTTCTAGTCAAAATATATATGATAATGCTTCATTTCAAAGAGTGAAAATTGATTCATCAACTTTTACATCTGATTCATTTAAAGAATCAAATTTAGAGAAATCTGATATTTCTGCTTCTATTTTAAGCGGGGTAGCTTTATATGGTGCAGATCTAGCCTTTTCTAAAATCAGTGATGTAAAATTTGTTGATTCTTTCCTTGAATCATCAGATTTTTCAAATGCGATCGTTTACAAAACAACTTTTCAAAATATTTCATTAGAAGAATCTATATTAAAATCAGCCTCATTTGATAATGTCAATTTCGTACAATCTGTTCTCAAACATTTGTATGCTTATGCTTCTGTAATTTCTAATAGTACAATAGCAAGTTGTGACCTATCAAATGCTAATTTATCAAATGCTACAATTTTAAGCACTAATGTTTCAGATTCCACTTTGACAAGGGTAAATTTTAGTAGTGCTGATATATCAGATTTTAGACTAAACAATATATCAGGAGATTATATCTTATTCGATAAAACTCAAATTTCAGGAATGGTGTCAGATTTGAGTGTAATGCCAAATGTAATGTTTAGAGATGTAAAATTATCAGATTTTACAATTACAAATTCTAAATTAGATTATGCAAATTTTATAAAAATTGAGTGTAACAATTGTAAATTCAATAATGTGACCTTCGTAAGGGCACTTTTTAAAAATTCTATATTTACTAAAAATAACTTTTCTAAAATTGATTTTACTCAAGCCGCTTTACTAAAAAGCTCATTTAATAATTCAAATATTGATAGTGTAAGGATGGATTACGGGCAACTGAATAAATCGTCTCAAACTTCATCAACATTTACAAACATATTATCAACAAGAAATATTGTAATTGATAACTCTGGTCTCGAAATATTAGAAGGAAATAATTCTATTAGATCATTAGATTTAGATCCAAAGGGAGATTATAGTTTTGTGAATTTTACTGGGCTTGATTTTTCAAAGAAGCAGTTTCAAGATGCAAATTTTTCAAATGCAATTCTAAAACAAGTAAAGTTAGAAGATGCTACTTTCTCAAATACTGTATTTCAAGGTACAGATTTTAAAGCAGCAATCATTACTAGAACAAAATTTTTAGATTGTATTTTTAGTAAGAATTATATGATAAGTGCGACTATAGATGATGCTGTGTTCGATGGATCAAAAATAAGTGATATTGATTTTAGGGAGACACATATAACAAAATATAGTGCAAAAAATGTTATACTTGATAATGTTGTGGGTAACTTTACATTAACACCTTAAATCATAAGGAAATCATCCAAAATATTATAAATAATTAGATTGACTGAATAGAATTATTTTAATATCGTGCAGCTGTTTTTTTATGCCTTAAGCATAAAAAAACATTCATAGCAATTTATATGAGACAAACTTATGAAAAATACTATTAAGTATATATCGATATTAGGTATTAGCGCACTTTTTGCATCACAAGCTTTTGCTTGTGAGGATGGCTGTGAAGACCATAAAAGAAAATTTTATGTAGGCGGCGATGTTGGAATTTCCGGCCCTCTTAAAGCAAAATTTGAAGATAAAGCAACAAAATCAGTTTTTTCAATTAAGAAAACTGCAATGTATACAGGAAAATTAGGTTATAGAGTGACTCCTGATATTGCTATAGAATTTGCTTATGATTATAAACCTTCATATAGGCTTGGTGTAAAGCTTGCAGAAGAATTTGGTGGAGATAGAGAAAATACTCGTGCAAAAAGCGATGCTTATATGTTGAATTTTATATATAACACGCAAGAATTAGCAGGATTCCAACCATTTATTATGATAGGTGTTGGATTAGTGCAGGTAAAAGTTAAAGAAGTTGCTATTATTGCTTCTCAGAGCCATTTCGTTGATTTTGATAAATTTAGATCATTGAAACATACGTCAAACTCTTTTTCTTGGCAAGTAGGGCTTGGATTTAGTAAAACTCTTATTGATAACTTTAGAATCAATATAGCCGGAAAAATCCAAATAGCTCACGATGTAGTTGTTAAATATCGTGGTTTTGACCAAGATTCATCTGTAGCAAATTTAATAACCACAGGTAACGCTGTAAATATGTATAACACTGGTAAAATAAAGAAAACGTTTGGTCTGGCCGAAGCTTCTATTGGATTTACGTATGATTTACCATTCTAAATTCATGATATACGATTTTTTTGCATCTACTTAGGTTTGTGAGTATGACTATAGTATTTCTAGGCTTCGTTCGTTGCGTTTAGCTCGGTATTAAAATTAAAAAACTATAATGTTAAAAATAATAAGAAAAATCTATTATTCTAAGTATATTAATTTTTTCGTCTGGTTACTTGCTGCGGCTTTTTACTCACTTCAAATGGCGCTCAGGATTCTACCAGCTATGATGATAGATTATTTAACTGATACAATAGGTATGGATGCAGAGGAATTTGGGTTGCTAGCTGGATTTTACTATCTTGGATATGCAGGGATGCAAATTCCTATTGGAGTTTTACTTGATAAATTTCATCCAAGATTTGTGATAGCGGCATGCATATTTATTTGTATAAGTGGGATTTTAATGACTATATATTCTATAGACAAAACATATTTGTATATTTCAAGAGTTCTTATAGGAGTTGGTTCTCTCGCTGGAATACTTGGATCAGTTAAAGTTATTGATGATTTTTTCCCTAAAAAATATAGTCTTTGTCTAGGTCTTACAGTGCTTTGTGGGGTTTTTGGCTCCTACTATGGAGGGGTTCCAATTACTATATCATTTAGCAAATATGGCATTGAAAAAACCATGTTATTCTTCGCATATATAGCTCTTGGTATTAGTGTAGCGATCTTAATATTTTATAGAAAGTCTCATACTGAAGATAAGGTGATACAAAAATTATCTATAATACAAATAGTCAACTCTTCACTTTCAAATAAAAAATTGTGGATTATTGGATTGCTTGGAGGTCTTATGGTGGGGCCAATGGGAGGATTCGCAGACACATGGGCAAATAAATATTTAGTACAAGTGAAAGGGTTGGAACAAGAATCTGCTGGTTTTGCTGTTTCTCTAATATTTCTTGGAATAGGTATTGGAAGTAGCATTACAGGTTATATAGCACAATTCTTCACATCATTTTCAAAACTTATTGTATATATGGGTACAATGCAAATTGTAGTTATGCTATCTTTATTTAACTATGATTCTGGATCCGTGGGTGTGGTATACGTTTTAACATTTTTAGTAGGGGTATTAAGTAGTTACCAAGTAGCAGCTTTTTCTTTAGGAAACAAATTATCAAAAAATCATATGATTGGCGTAGTAACATCATTAATTAATTCACTAGTAATGTCTTTTTGCTTTATCTTCAACTATTGTATAGGCTTTATATTGCGCTTTTTCTTTGAATCAAAAAGTCAAAGTAAGCTCGTTTACGATGCATTTGCTTATAATACTTCTTTTTCTTTAATAATAGTCTGTGTTATTTTGGGAAGCATAGGTTTCGCCATAATTAGTAAAAAAGAACAAAGATTTTAAAATGAAATTTGCAAAAAAGGAACACGTGTGAGAATATTACCCATATGGTTTTTTATTCTCATATTTTTACATTCTAATATAAGCTTAGGTGACGATGAATTTATATTAATAGAAATCTCTATAAAGGATCATAAATTTGTACCAGAAGAAATAAAGGCACCAACAAACAAAAAGATAAAAATAGTGGTTCATAATTTGGATGATACTATTGAAGAATTTGAGAGCACTGATTTTAATCGTGAAAAAATAGTTCCACCTCATAAGAAAGTAAATATCTTACTTGCACCTCTTAAATCTGGGAAGTATACTTTCTATGGAGAGTTTCATCAAGATACAGCAAAGGGCACTTTAATAGTTGAGTAATTTATGTTTCAAATAGCGATGGTTGTATTTAGAGAATTTTTAGAAATAACCATACTAATAGGCTTTTTTGGTGCTGCAGCTAGAAATTTGAAAGATTTCAAACTTTTAATGATATCAGGAATACTAATAGGTTGCTTCGGTGCAAGTCTTATAGCATTTTTTGCGAAATATATTGCCGATAGTCTAGATGGTATAGGGTCAGACATATTTGATGTTGTAGTGATATTAATAACTGTTGTAATGCTGTGTTTTACTCTTGTATGGATGAAGAATTATAGTCACAAATTAAAAACAAATATACGTTCCGTAGCTGAAGCAATTGAGAGTGGGACTCTATCAAAAGCAATGCTTATAGGTCTTATCGCTTCAACAATATTTCGTGAAGGCTCTGAGATAGTTTTATTAGTACATAGCGTATCTATGATTAATAATGAAGAAGTTTACGCATATATTAGTGGTTTTACAATAGGAGCACTTAGTGGAATTACTTGCGGCCTCACCATCTATTTCAGCCTGTTTATTTTTGCAAAAAAATATATTTTCTCGATTTCGACTATTTTTATGACATTCATTGCAGCTGGTCTTGCGGGAGAAGCTGCCAAAATACTATCAAATATTGGTATGATTAATATTCTTACTAATGTTGCGTGGGACACAAGTTCATTTATTTCGGATAATTCTTTGGCAGGAAGAATATTAAAAGTCGTTATAGGTTATAGTGCTAGACCTAAAGAAATAGAAATATTATTTTATTTATGTACAATACTTACGATTATTGTTTTAGGGAAAGTTTTTGCTGGTAAAAAAACCTAATGTTCCGTATAATGCATGCTTAAAGTTAAGCTAATATAGTAATTACTTTGAACATGGGCCGTTGTTGGTTGCCGCTTACCCAGTACTTATAGGCTTTGCTAGTCGTTACTAGTCCCATATTCAAATTAAATGACTATAGTTGATTTCAGCGGGGTGGGTGAAGATCATTAATATAGACTTAACTTAATTCTTGGTAAATATTTAAACCGAAGAAGAAAAATATGCTCAAATTACTCGTAGAATTCGGACCAATTATAGTTTTTTTCTCTACATATAAGTATTCAGATATATTTGTAGCTACTATGCTTATGCTCGCAGTTACTGCTATTGGACTTGTTGTTAGTTATATTATTGATCGTAAAATCTCCATGCCACTACTAATTTCAGGGTCAGTATTACTAGCTACTGGTAGTATTACACTTATTAGCGGTGATCCAAAATTTATTAAAATGAAACCTACTATAGTCAATTTAGTTTTTGGTGTCATATTATTAATAGGAGTGCTAAGAGGTAACGGTCTTGTTAAGTATGTTTTCGCAGCAGCAATAAAAATGGCTGATCAATGTTGGCTTGTACTATCTAAAAGATTCTCGGCATATTTCTTAATTATGGCAATTATTAATGAAATAGTGTGGAGAAATTTTTCGGAAGAATATTGGGTAAATTTCAAAATTTTTGGCTTTGTACCGCTTACTATGCTTTTTATATTAACTCAAGCTCCATTTATATATAAAAACCAAATAAGACCGAATGATAAAATTTGATGTTTGTTGATATTGAAAAAGGGATAGAGCTAATTCTAGCTGGTAAACTTGTTGCAACTCCTACTGAAACTGTTTATGGGCTTGCTGGAGATGCAACTTCAGATAAAGCTTGTTTAGCGATTTATGAAGCGAAAAATAGGCCGAGACTTAATCCACTAATAATTCACGTATCATCATTAGTAGAAGCCGAAGAATATGCTATATTTAATGGTGATGCGAAAAAAATAGCAAGGGAATTTTGGCCTGGCCCTTTAACCTTAGTTCTTCCAAAGAAAAAAAGTAGAATTTCTAATGTTGCTACCGCAAATTTAGATACTATAGCTATTAGAGTTCCAGCGCATGAAGTGATTCAAAGTCTAATAACTAAGACTGGTAAACCACTTGCTGCGCCAAGTGCAAATGTTTCATCTCGTATCAGCCCAACTTCAGCATCTCACGTTAATAAAAATTTTAGTGATAATATTGCAATTATAGATGGAGGACAGACAATATATGGTATTGAATCAACCATAGTTGATTGTTGTCATTTTCCTACACTTCTTAGATATGGCTTTATTACAAAAGATATTATTTCTGATATAATTTCAGCGCCTTTAGATGTTACTTCTTCTGGTGTTGTGATAAATGCTCCAGGTATGCTAAAAAAACATTATTCTCCGCTCTGTCCCATAAGAATAAATGTAGATTTGGCAAGAGATGACGAAATAGCAATTAACTTTGGTGATAGCAAGCTGAAGGGTATTTTGAATTTTAATCTTAGCGAGAGCGGGAATTTAATAGAAGCTGCGGCTAATTTATACGCCATGTTGCAAAAAGCAGAAGATTATGTTAACAGCGCGAAGCACTCAAAAATGAGAACCGGTATTGCCGTCGCCTCTATTCCTAAATATAAAATTGGCCTAGCTATTAACGATAAATTAGAAAGAGCAGCTTCAAATTAGTAATTTTGTATATTTCTGCAGGATAGTGCTATATTTTTTAATTCAATACATATTTTGTCAAATATATTTCTTGGAATCGTTATATCTGTTACAATTTCTAAGAATTTATCATTGTATATTATAGTAAAACTTGGCTTAGTAAGTACAGGCCCATCTACCATTATTGCAACTTTTATAAATGACCCCATAATTTGAGCATAGATATATTCTTTTTTATTTAAGGTTCGTCTTATAGATTTTGGTACAAGATGTGTTTTATTAGAAAGAGCATGAGCTACAGAAATTATTAGTGATGCTCTTTGTTTTTGGTTAAACGGGATATCAGTTGTTAGAATAAAGTTTATCATCCATTCTGCCTTATAACTTCTATCTATATGTATAGGGTAATGACATAATATTAATGATAAAACAAGTAATTTTGAAATTTCTTCAGAAAGCTCAAGATTAATGGATGAAAATAATTCTTTATAGTCGTCTATTGATAAGTTGTTTATACGAGATTTAGCAAATTGTATACATCTCTCAAATGCTATATCTTTCTTTTGTTCTTCTGGTGACAAAAGATTAAATCTTACGCCTTCTTTTAAACCAAACGTGGAAACAATTAAATTAATAGGATTAAAGTATGCAATTAAGCCCCGTACAACTGTGATTGCGTGCTTATTTATTTTATATTGTTTAAAAAATTGTTGAAATTTTTGTAAAGTTTCAAGTTTATCTAAAAATTCTAAAAACTCATGTGGATCAATGACTAAATTATGCAAATTTTTAATTATGTTATTATTATAATCCATAAAACATCTTCCAAGAAGTCTCAGCGCACCGCCAATCAAATATAAATTATCATAATTTTTTATTTTATAGGATTGTTCTAAATTTTGTAGTACGTAGCTAATATCGTTAATTACCAATCTATTAAGTACTTTTGTACCAATTGGTATAGAAGTTACTTGGTGCACTTTTTTTTCAAAAACTTCAGCGAGTTCCAGACTTCCTCCGCCTAAGTCTGCCACTACTCCCTTTGCATCTGGAATACTTGATATTAGCCCTTCTGCTGTAATTTTTGCTTCTTCATCTCCACTCAGAATTTGTACTTTAATAGAGAATCGCTTATAGATTTCATCTATTACTTTTTGTGACTGTTTATGATTTCTCAGTACTTCAGTTGCAACACAGCTTATTTCTGCGACATTTAGCTGATCAAAAATATGTATGAAGTAATTGAATATATTATAAGTTCCATGACGAATATCCATGTTTTCGAGTTCTAAGAGTGAGGTAATATCACTTTTAAATTTTTCATTGAATATTTCAGCTGCGCCAAGTTCGTTATTATCATAGACGGCGGCCCTTATAGCGTTAGAACCTATATCAATTACTGCTATTCGCATAGATTCCCTTTGTTTTATGAATTACCATTTTTCTTCGCTGAATATTCTTTTTTAATGCTAAAGCAAGATTTTCAATTTGATCCTTGTTTTTTCTTTTAGATTCCTTCTTATCTTCTTGCTTTTCAGTTATGTTTGTACTTGACGTTTGATCCATAATATGGCAAATATAAGACGTTTTTATTGTTTAAATTAAGAATTGGTATTATAGTACTATCAGGCCTAGATATCAATATCTTTATAGTCAATTACTTTGAACATGGGACGTTGTCGCTTCTTGCTTGCCTATTCTATAGGTTTCGCTTGTCAGCGCCTAGCGCATACTCCAAATTATTCGACTATATAGACTATAAAGAGCCGCTATAGCTCAGTGGTAGAGCACATCATTGGTAATGATGAGGTCGAAGGTTCGATTCTTTCTAGCGGCACCACATAATGATATAATCAATCCTCATGGAATTTCTGAAAGCTCATTGTTAAGAAGTAATAAGTAATAGCACCGACTAATATATTTATATACATAAAGTAATTAAAGATAGGGTTTTTAATTGCTAAATTCACAGTAAAGAAATGTACTATAACAAATATAATTGCTACAAAGCATGATTTTATCAAATATTTTAAGTAATGTTTTCTATTAAAATCAGCCTTTAAGAATATACTGATTGCTACAAGAGGCAAAATTATATTAAACATAGGCCATATTAACCTATTATTACCTTCTGAAAGTAGTTTTGTTTTAGATCTATATGAGTTAGTTTGTTGGGAAAATAATTCCCAGATGTAAAGCTCATTCATATCCTTGTCATTTATTTGCCTTATTTTTGCTTTTTCTATTGGAATATTTATAGAAGATTTTTCAAAAGACATTAGTTCAGGAATGCCTTTTTCATTGATTGTTTGCTTCTGACCATTCTGAAGATTGAGATTTACTGAGCCATCTTGCAAAAGCATTTTTCCGTGCTTTGCCATTAAAATAGAAAATTTTTTTGGGTTTCTTGAGTCGAACAATATCAAACCATTATATTCAGTGCCTGTTTTTTTTGTGTTAAGATATACAATCAGATTTTTTGAAAGATTATTAAATACTCCTTCTTGAATTGTAGAGATTACAAAATTGTTTCTATATGTGGATAATCTATCTTTTAAAATATTATAAGATTTAGGCATAATGTAGACAGAATTAATCATACTAACGAATACAATAGCTATTCCGAGAGTAAATATGGGCTTAGTTAATAGACGATAATTCATTCCTGCATTCTCAAACACAACAAGTTCTTTATTTACTTTCATATTATTATAAACGTAAAGTGATGCATATAATATTGCAAATGGGAGTATACTATGTATTAGTAAAGGCAATATAAAGATTGCTAATTCCAAAAATTCTAAAAGATTTACTTCCTTTTCAAATAAGAATAATAATTTCAAAATTTGGCTAAACCAAACTATACCTGTAAGAATAACAAGGCAATATATCAAGGATATAAAAATGCTTTTGATTATGTATCGTTCGAATATCTGCATTTTCCCTGCGAGCTAAATTAT
>JABDAD010000009.1 GCA_013289335.1 Alphaproteobacteria bacterium
TTTGCATCTAAAGCCCTAAGATCCCCTTCCGTGGTTTGCACCAAAGGATTTATTTCAATTTGACTAGCATCGCTACCAACAAAAGCATTGTAAACTGATTCAACAATTTGCATCATACTCTTAAACGCTTCTCCTTTAAATCCAAGACCAAATGCTATTTTACGTGCATGAAATGGTTGAATTCCAGTAGCAGGATCCACCATAACTCTTATGATTTTTTCAGGATTTTTCGCTGCAACTTCTTCAATTTCTATACCACCTTCCGTAGAAGCCATTAGAGTAATACAACTATTAGTCCTATCCAATACGACACTAAAGTAATACTCCTTTAAAATATCACACCCGGATTCAATATATACTCTTTGAATCTTCTGGCCCTTTGGTCCCGTCTGATGTGTCACAAGATCCACTCCCCACATAGCGTGAGCAAATGCTTTTGCATCTTCTTTATTACGAGCTATTTTTACTCCACCAGCCTTTCCTCTACCTCCAGCATGAATCTGAGCCTTAACAACATAAACTTTTGCTTCCAAATTATCTATAACACTATCGATTTCTTTTTCACGCAATGCAACAGCTCCTAGTCCTGTAGGAGCACCATATTTGCGTAGAATTTGTTTTGCTTGATATTCATGAATATTCATATCTTGTCTCCTTTACAATATCTCGAATCTTATACGAAAATAGCACAGGAATCAATTATACAATTAATTGCCTGATAACTTTACTAATAACAATATTATTTCTGATACCACCCGTTCTGTATCATGCAAGACTTTATAGCCGCTTGACGAGCTCCCTCATTCATATCTTCTGAGTCAACACGAGTTATTGGCCCATAATAATCATGATAACCATACGGATAGCCACGATAATATGGTCTACCGTAGTAACCTCTGTATGGCCACGATCTTCCATAATATCCTCCATAATAATGGTCATAGACTCCAACATCGTAGTAATCTGTTCTAGCGACATATCCTACATTAGGGGGAAATTTCTCATATGCCCAATATTTACAATTAGAATAGTCTGAATCAAACGCACTTTGTGGCTTTGAGTCGCTTACCCATCGCGTACTGGCACAACCATTTAGTAATGACGAAATTGACGTTACTAAAATAATATATTTAAAAATATTTTTCATAATTGCCTCCTTATCCTTCATAATAAAATAAGTTATAGTTTATCTAGACATAAATCCACTACAATACTATTATCCCAAAGCATTTATTATTATTTGAGTGTTTATATGTCTTTTATAGATGAATTTGTTGAAAGAGGTTATCTTTCCCAATGTACTGATATTGATACATTAAAAGCTATAACATCTAAGAAATCCATAAATTTTTATATAGGATTTGATTGTACTGCTGAATCTTTGCATGTTGGCAACTTAATGCAAATTATGATTCTCAGATTATTACAAAAATATGGTCATAGACCCATAGTTATAGTAGGAGGAGCCACTACGAGAATTGGAGATCCATCTGGAAAAGATGAGAGCAGAAAAATGCTTTCAGATGAAGCTATTACAAAAAATATCGCAGGTATAAAACAAAGCCTTTCGAAATTCGTTAAATTTGGAAATGGCCCTACTGATGCTAAATTAGTCAATAATTCAGAATGGCTTGACAATATTGGTTATATTGAACTTCTAAGTAATTATGGCAGAGAATTTTCTGTTAACAGGATGTTATCTATGGACTCAGTTAAGCTCAGATTAGATAGAGATCAATCATTAACTTTCCTAGAATTTAACTATATGATTTTGCAAGCTTATGATTTTATGTATCTTGCAGATAAATATGATTGCATTCTTCAACTTGGCGGAAGTGATCAGTGGGGCAACATAGTAATGGGCACTGACTTAATACGTAAAAAATTAGAAAAACAAGCTTTTGGCCTTACTACACCATTACTTACAACTTCCTCTGGAGCTAAAATGGGAAAATCCGTTAATGGTGCTATTTGGATAAATTCAGAAATGTTTAGCCCTTACGAATATTTCCAATATTGGAGAAATACAGAGGATGATGATGTTATAAAATTCTCAAAATTATATGCTGAATTTTCACAAGAAGAACAAGAAAAATTTAATGAAATAGCAGCAAAAGACGTTAACGAAGCCAAGAAAAAACTTGCTTTCACCGTAACAAAACTGTGTCATGGAAATAGTGCAGCAATAGAAGCTATGGAGACTGCTAGGAAAGTTTTCGAAGAAGGTGGAATTGACGCTCATCTTCCTTCCATACAAATAAATTCATCCGAGATTAAACTAGGAATCTCTATTGTTGATTTATTGCACAAAGCAGGAATTGCAGACTCAAAATCTGAAGCAAAAAAACTGATTAGAGGTGGTGGGGCGAAAATAAATGACCAAAAAATTGAAGACGAAAATTTAATTGTTGATTCTTCTGATATATTAGAAAATATGTATATTAAGTTATCTGCCGGGAAAAAAAGGCATATTCTTATTAAAGCTGTTTGATTTTTATAAAAATTGATCTATGTATATAGTCGAATAATTTGAAGTTTGTGCTAGACTAGTGAAGCCTATGAGTACTAAGTAAGAGAAAAACAACAACGCACGCATCTTAAAGTAAATGACTATAGTTGTTCAATTTATATTGTGCCGGTATAGCTCAGTTGGTAGAGCAACACATTCGTAATGTGTGGGTCGGGGGTTCGAATCCCTTTTCCGGCACCAAGTTTTATAGGATTTTAAACATTTATAAAAAAAATCTATTATTTCTCTCCTCTACCACCTCCAAGCGCACCTCTACCGCCTCCATGTGGCATCCTTCCTCTACCGCCTTCACTAGGCGCTGCACCAAAACCTCCTGATCTTAGCTGATCAACTACCCCTTTACTTCCAAGGCTTTCATGTTTTTCTCCTTCTGGTGGAGGTGGAGGTGGAGGTGGAACTTCAGCCGATCCCCCTGTTAACAATACTGGACCTTTCCCTGGTCCAGACAATCCCTTCTCTTCCGGCATTCCAAGCACCAACGCACGGTCTACTAGTCCTAGCCTACGTCTTATACTCTGGCCAAAAGCCACTGATGCTTTAGAAGATAGGTCTGCTGCAGGCAAAAGTGGGTCCAATGCACCATCTAATCTTGCAGCATGACCCAATAAATATGTACTAAACGGACCACAATCATAATCATTTCCTCCTTCCCCACGAATACCTAGAGTTTGTACTGCTCTTCCTGTAAGAGGTGTTTCTATCACACCACCAAGAAATCTCAATCTATCACGTATTTCAGGACCAACATCCCTACCCATAGGGTCTATATATGATATTTTTGGTGGGTCTAAGTCTGAATTAATATACAAACCTGTCCAATGGTTCCTCCCATCAAACTTCCCACTTTCACAATTTATATTGAGTGGTATAACATGTTTCCCGCCCTTTGACCATATATCTCCAACAACTTTATCAAACTGTTCGATACTACCTATACCATTATGGACCGTAGCAAGGCCGTTACATGTTCTATTTAGTATAGGAATAATATCTTCCTCTCCATACCATCTTTTATCCCATGCATCTTTGCCCCTAGGTTTTGAAGTGGAGACATCAGATTGGTACTTATGTTCTTTCTTTGCTACTCGTTGACCATCTATTCTAGCTCTAAAAGCATCCCTGCAATGATCAGAACCTTTATGCCTCTCCGGCCATTGCCATCCTGGATAAGTTTTAGCATGTGTTCCTATTGTTTTAATTTTAGTACCAAGAGTCTTGTTTACTTCCTCTATATAAATATTACATGGGTTACATAGGCTCTTTGATGTAATTATTGTACCTTCTCCTTCTTTAATCACTTCTGGCAAAAGATTCATTTCTGCATGCCTACCCGCAGGGCCAGGTATAAAATCTACTTTTCTCTCCATAATACTAATAAAAAGATCTCTTGGTTCTCGTTTCGAAAAAGCTTGGGCAACATCTCTTGCATCAGAATATAACTCAGGATATCCAGAAGTAATAATATTACGTTTTATTGCAGCAAGACTTGGATCATGAGATTCCATTAAAGCTCCAACAGATTCCTGATATACACGGAGTTTTTCATCTCTTGTCTCTGTTTTATCACTCGCATATGCTTCTAATGAAGCTGATACTCTTCTAATCATATCCTTTGCTGCTCCTTCTGGAATGTCTGAAGACATAATACCGGCACGAAGAGTACGTCGCATATCAACTATATTAGGGAATTTGCAATGTTTTGCATTAGCTGATGCAAGAGACCATATACAATCTTCTTCAGGCACTTTACCTTCACCAAAACCTCTCAGTATTCCTAGAATTCTACCTCCATGATCACTACTTCCTGTATTGTTAGAGCACAATACACGCTGAGTTCTTGGATTAGCATAAATTGCAGCACAAACATCTGGACCAGCCATCAGTTTACTCCACTTATAAATAAAATCGTCCCTATCACTAAGACTTGGTGCAGCAGACGCTCTTGTTACAGTCGCTTGTGCCTCATGTTCTTTTGCAGCTAAATCTGCTATCAAATCTCCTATTGGCGCTGGACGAGTTGGCGGTTTGCCTTTTCCAGACACTACGCCTCCTCATCGGGATCGATATTTTCTCCTATGAATGTGCGACTGGGACCAGGTATTGTAAGGGATAAATCATCCATTTTATAGTACTCTTCAGCAGACTTATGATCATTATCTCGAATATTTACATCTGCCCCACAATCAACTAGCAATTGGATTGCTGCATGTTTTGAGGTATTGGCATAATTAGACGAAGCAGCTGCAATCAAAGCCGTAATATTACCTGTATCTACTACATCTACATTAGCACCAGAATTTAAAAGCCTTGTCATTAGACCTATATCACACTTGCTTGCAGCTAACACCAAAGGATATGCACCACCAGAACTAATATTCGGGTTTGCCTTATTTATCAGCAAGAAATCTATAAATTCTAAAAATTCCGCATTCCTACTACTAACATTATCCACATATTTCGCACATGCGATATATAGTGGTGTCCAAGCAAATTCTCCTGAAACACTATTTATATCTACTTCAAATTCGCTAATTAGCATAATTGCAGCTTGAATATTACCAGCTTCAATAGCTCTATGAATTAATGTACAACCTTGATCATCTAGTATTGTATTCAGATTTGTATCAACATGTATTAGTCTTTTTAATTCTTCAGTAGAGCAAGTTTTTATTTTTGAAAATAGCTCTTTTGTCATAATGAATCCTTACTTCTTCAGTTTAGCCTCGAGCATTATACCAAAAACCCATCGAAATTAAAATAATAAACATCAATTTTTATTAATTATTTCTACCTATGGTTATATATAACCCATGATTCCACGTGATGGTGTGATGGCAGAGTTTTTTTGGAGAATCAGAAAATTTTTATGAGTTAAGAAAGTCGTGGGAAGAAAAAATTAGATACACATTATAAGATGATATTCATCCCAACACCAGCAATGTATGGTGGGATTCGAGTCCGTTTTCCTTGTGCCAATACTTATTTGATATTAATATCACAAATTTCTAAAATATGCATATACCTCTAGTTATATGTATTTATCTAGATGTTTAACTTACTTTATACTGCCTACATAGATTACTTTATTAAGCTACTAATGTGTCAAAAACATATGCAATTGATTTTAATGCAGTGCGGCGTTCTGCTATCGGCACCATACCAGGTACGCTTCATACGCCAAGAGAAGATACTCTATTAGACAGGCCAGGGTCTACAGTATCTACTGAATCTTCACAAACTGTGGATTCTTCTGATATTGAAGGTGATAAAGAGATACAATCTTTACATAGTCTTCTTGAAAGTACTTATACAGTAGAACAATCTGTTCATCCTGAACTCAAAGCATTATATAAAAGACTTAGAGAAGGACAGATTTTGAGGCGAGAAGAAAAGCTGAATTTTTATGGTTTATTAATACAAAGTATAAAGGCAAATAAACCAGATATTGTTATTCCTGAAGATTATAAAAAACTCCCAGCTTCATTGGAAGCAATTGCGTTCTTAAGAGAAAATTCAGATTTGACGAGAGAAAATCGTAATATTGGTGCTGTAGCTGCAAATGTCGCTTTAGCAATAGCAGAGGGCAAACCTGATTATGCGATATTGGAAACTTTAAATGCAAATATAGATTTTTATGGTCAAACACAACGCCCAACAGAAGATTATTCTAGAATCGATATTGCATTTAGGAAAGGAGATAGGACTTTTACTATACGCGCAGACGAAACTGCATCTTTTAAGAGCTATAAAGATGTGTTAGAGCGAAAAAATCTAGAATATGAGCTAAATCTTACAGGAGAGCAAATTGAATATATAATGCGTAGTACAGATCAAGCTGGCACCTTAGGCACTGGTCAAACATGGAAAATAGCTAGATGTCATGAATCTGGTTATGATACAGAACAAATTAAAAATGATACATTGATTGATAGAGAAAATAGATCTATAACAGACAGGTCTCTTCTAGTTGATATTAGACCTCCAGATATTCCTGGAGATGAACAAAAAGTTTTGTTACGAGCTTGCTTATCTTCATTTGTTAAACAAATTACAGATCCATATGCTGCTCAGCATGGCATCATATTAACTTCGGTACAATCAGACATTTCTGGTCTGAGCAGGGATTCTTTAAGACCAGGCCTTGCTTCTTGTGAAGTACCCACAACTTTTATCGCTTCTACACACGGAACTGATATTGATTTTATTGTCCCACCACACATAAAATCAGCGGATATTTCAGAAGATTACGATCATTTAAAAGAATATTGTAGAGTAAAAGTTATGGCTCAATCTATTGAAAATCTAGATACAATAGAAAAATGTGCAGATTTTGTAGTTGGTAGCCATGCTAAATTAGGGCGCGGATTAATTGAGGCAATATCCGAGACAAGAGGGCATGATACTACGGCGCTTGAAGATATGATACGCCAAAAACGTATAGCAAAATTTATAGAATTTGATATAGAAAATGAGCGTGATAATGCAAAAACTGCAAGTTTTTTAGCGGGAAAGGACCCAGCAAGAGATAATATTTTTACTGGCAAAACATTTAGTGACGATGAAGCGGCACAATTAATTGCAAATATTGTACTAAGTAGGCCATATTCATCAGTAGATACATTAAGAGCTGATACGACTGATTTGCTGATAAGATATGCTGCGCATTTTCATATGTCAATTGAAAAAACTATAGCATGTGGGCTTGGAGTTGCAGCAATCACTTGTGCACATCATACAGGTTTAGACGCTAGTACATTTGGAGAGGAATTAGCTAAAGATATTATTTTAAAACGAGCAGAAATTGAGCGAATATCTACTGCAGAAGCTAGCAGATTATTGCATGACACATGCGGAGTTGTACTAGCTAAAGGAACGGAGATATTTAGTATATTAGATAGGCCTGTTACTGCGACATTGTCTCCTAAACAAGGTTTTCTTTCAAGAGTATTTGGCTTTCGTAAACCAACTTCTGTCACTGTTGTAGCTACAGCCCCTGTAACTGTATCACCTCCATTGCCAACACCCCCTTCTCCAACATCTGTTTCTGTATCAACATCAAGTAGAGGAATAACAACAAAGTAGTATATTGTAGGATAATTATAAATTCTTTAAATCGTAAAATGAAGCAACCTCTGAGATTTGATTCTGATAGTTTATATAAGGTTTTGGATATATTTAAAAAAAACAATGCTAATGTAAGGATTATCGGGGGCGCGGTAAGAGATAATCTAATTTTCCAAGAATATTCAGATATTGATCTTGCAACAACTTTATTACCGAAAGAAGTTACAACGATTTTTGAACAAGATGGTTTTACTGTTATTCCAACCGGAATAGATTTTGGTACTGTGACCGTTATTGTAGATAGAGAAGAATTTCAAATAACTACATTAAGGAAGGATATAAAAACAGACGGTAGGCATGCAATTGTTGAATATACAAACGATTATAAAGTAGACGCATCTCGAAGGGATTTTACAATAAATGCACTGAGTTATGATCCATTTAGTAAAAACCTATACGATTACTTTAATGGACTGAATGATTTGAAAAATTCTATTGTTAGATTCATCGGAGCCCCAATAGAGAGAATAACAGAAGATCATCTCAGAATAATGAGATTTTTCAGATTTTCTGCTTATTATGCTTCATCTCTAAACAAAGACGGTTTAGACGCATGCAAAACTTACAATTATTTGCTAAATAAAATTTCAAGCGAAAGAATAAACCAAGAATTATCTAAATTACTAATGTGCAAAAAAAATATCTCCAATATTATTTTAGAGATGGAAAATTGCTCGTTATTCATGATAATCTTTAAAGAAATAGTAATTGATCCTAAAACTTTAATATTGTTTGAAGAAAAAATATCTACTATCGCTCATATAGGTTTTGACATTAAAACCTTAAGATTTGCACTACTGATAGCAAAAAACACAATACAAGCTACAAAAAAATGCCTAAAAAATCTTAGATTTAGCAATGATGAAATTAAATCTAATGCCATTCTTCATAATTTTATTATTGAAATATCAAAGCATGAAGATAAAAAGTCAATATTTTTTGAAATATGTAAAAATTGGTACTATAATCACAATCATTGTAAATTAGTTTTGATATTAGCATATCTATATGACAAGATTTCAATTAATGAGCTAGAAACTAATATTGTGACAATTCAAAATAAAGCACCAAAAATGCCAATTAAAAGTGCAGAATTAATTTCAAAAGGATATACTGGGCTTTCCCTTGGAATCCGAATAAAATTTCTGGAAAAAAAATGGATAGAAAGTGGTTTTTCAGCTACTGTAGATGAACTAGAAAATGCTAAGTTCTATAGTTAATTGACTATAGTAGTGATACCATCATAGCTCAATATCACAAATTCCTCATGTAGAAAATTTGTGTAACCTCTAAAATGGTGGGTCTGACAGGACTTGAACCTGCGACAACACCGTTATGAGCGGTGGGTTCTAACCAACTGAACTACAGACCCTTTACAGTACGATACCAAATTTCATTCTTAATTCGAACTTTGGCAAATATAGATTAAGTCTTTCTAATTTGACTATATAGTCAATTACTTTGCACATGAAACGCTGTCACTCCTCGCCACTAGCCCATATCCAAATTAAATAACTATAGTAACGCAGAAAGATATACTATCTTTATATACTGAAGTCTATAAGAAATTCATTGTTCTTTGATATTTTTTAGTATTTCATCAGAAGAATATCTTTTTAGAGCTCCAAATATTTTTATATCTTTTATAGAAAAAAAATCATCATTCAGAGCTCGGCTATAATAGAAATATTCTCTAAAACTTATTCTAATAGCACCATTATTAATATCGTTACCATCATATGGTATTAGCATTTCTTTTAATTTTATTGGATTTTCCTCAAAAATAATCATAGACTTTTGATCTGTTTTTGTATGTCTTACCAATAACTCAATAGAATTATCTATATAATAACATTGCTCAATAACAACAAATTTTTGAATATTAATATTAAGCTCTAGTAAAAACTTAAAGATATTATCTTCTGCATCTACTCTTGATAATTCCTCCAAGTCATAATCATATATTGAGATGAAATTTTTAGTGCCAACAATTAATAGTGGATGAGGTATGTCGTAATTAATTCTAAATTTAGAAGGTTTTTGAATTAAAAATAGGCCTGTATAAGCCATTTCATCATCATTATTAGTGGCTGTTTGAATGAATTTTATAGCAACTTTATCCAACGTATTTAAGTAAGTATCTATTTCGTCAAGTTTTCTTTTTGTACAATTACCAGTTGCAAAAGCTGAATATATACTACTTACAACAAAAAATAATAGTACTATAAAAAATCTAAACATATTTTTGTACTAGTAAATTACACAGTATTTTTTATAATCACACGATGATAAAAACTGCCTTAAGAATGAAAATATCAGCATTAAAAGAGAAAGCAAGGAATGAAAATAGAGTTGCAATAACACCAGATACTACGAGAATTTTTATAAAAGCAGGGTATCAAGTGTGTATAGAAAAGGGTGCAGGCCTTGCAAGTAATTATATAGATCAGGAATATATAGACGCTGGCGCACAAATTTCTTCTGTCCCGCTTGAAGTTATTTCAGATGCAGATATTATTGCAAAAGTACAATTTTCTCCAGAAGAAGAAACTCATAGCGAAAAGGAATTTGCAAAGAATAATGCATTAATCATAGGATTACTTAATCCGTATTTTAATGAATCGCTCATTGATTTTTATACTACAAAAAACATAAGTTTATTATCTATGGACCTTGTACCAAGAACCACAAAGGCTCAATCATTTGATTCTATATCATCTCAGGCAAATTTGGTTGGATACAGAGCCGTTATAGAAGCAGCCTATGAATATACTAGAGCAATTCCCATGCTAATGACAGCGGCTGGGACTATAACCCACGCAAAAATTCTTGTTTTAGGAGCCGGAGTAGCAGGATTACAAGCCATAGCCACGGCTCGCCGACTTGGCGCTTCTGTGTTTGGGTATGATGTAAGAGTAGCTGCAAAAGAACAAGTCGAAAGCCTTGGCGCAAAATTTATCCATCCAGATCTAAACGCAGATTTTTCAAATGAGAATGGTTATGCGAAAACAGTTAGTGCTGAGTTTGAAAAACACCAAGAAAATATGCTTTTTTCTGAGATACCAAAATTTGATATAATAATCTCCACAGCTATGATTCCTGGAAAGACAGCACCGATTCTAATTACGAAAGAAATGATAAAAAAGATGAAACGTGGATCCATTATTGTAGATACTGTAGCCTATTTTGGTGGAAATAGTGAATGCACAATATTGAACCAAGTTACTGAGGAAAATGGTATTAAAATTATAGGTTATGAGAATTTCGCATCGAGAATTTCAAGTGATACTTCTAAATTATATGCAAAAAATATTGCTAATCTTATATCTTACATATTTAGCAAAGGTTCGGATATAGATGTTAATGATGAAGTAATAAGACAAATGATTTTAACACATAAGGGCGAAAGAATTTTTAGGTTATAACATGCATAAACTGTTTTTAGCAATTATTGCAATAGTGCTAAGCAGCTGTCAAGGCAGCCTATTCAAAGCTATTTATAACTTAGGAATGCAAAAAACTCCTCCACCAATTGAAAAAAAAATAGAAGTAGCTCTTGTACTTGGTGGCGGAGGAGCTAGAGCCATTGCACATCTTGGAGTAATAGAAGTTTTGCAAGAAAATAACATCCCAATAGATTTAATAGTCGGCACAAGTGCAGGGAGCATTATTGGAGCAATTTACGCAGATAATCCAAATATTTTAGAAGTAAAAACTATAGGATTAAATTTCAAAAGAGATAATGTCATAAAATTATCGCTGCGAGCAGCAATAGAAGGCACCACAAGCCTTAGAGGGGGATTTGATGGAATAAAAGGAGAAAAATTTATAAATCAAACGCTAAAAGCTAAAGACTTCAAAGAATTAAAAATACCATTCATCGCTGTTGCCACAGATGTAATCAGTGGCACAACAGTTGGCTTACGAAGTGGCAAAATAGCTCCAGCAATCAGAGCATCGTGCGCAATTCCTGGACTATTTTCGCCAGTTGAAATGTATGGGATGATTTTAGTAGATGGAGGCGTCACAGCTCCTCTTGCTGTCGATATAGCGAAAGAATATCACCCAAAACTTATTATAGCTGTTGACGTAAGCCTTCCTATTAGAAAAGAAAGAGTCAAAAATATGTTTGAGCTAGTGCATAGATCTGCGCACTTAACATATAATGCATTAAATGAACTTGACGGCAAAAAAGCTGATATTCTAATAAAACCACGCATTGATGACATTAGAATATTCGATGATCACAAAAATGAGGAAATATTTAATGTTGGCAAAGCAGCAGCTCTCGAGATGCTACACGATATCCAAGAAAAACTCAAATAAAAGAAAAATTAAAAAAATTTGATCGTATAGTGCCTCCGTGTTCATCATTTCCACCCCTCTATACGGAAAATTCATGGCGCATATGGAGAAAGCACAGCGTATGTTTTTTTACGAGAAGTGAGATCAAGGATACGTAATTCTAGAAATATTTTAGAAAAATCTACCTAATAGATGGTGCTTTTTGTATACCCTCTGAAATATAAATAAAACGAGGGCGTAATTTATTTTCTATAGTCACAATTTCCTCAAACATATGAGCAGGCCTTACCCAAATCCCATAATCGCCGTACATAGCTTGATATACTACCATTTCCTCTGTGGTTTCTGAATGGCGAGCAAGCCCAATAACCTGATAATAATTGCCATTATAATGTTGATAAATACCAAGACGAATTACTTTCATTATTGTACTCCAAATTTATTGGCATTGTAAAATTATGGAACTACTACAGTTCTTATATCTTCATGATGATGACGACGCTTATGAGGATCTATCACAACAAAATGATCATGCAATCTATGTTCTGGGTCTTCTTTATGATTCTGTACCACAAGTACATTTTGTACCATAAATCTATGCTCAGGAATATCTACAACTTCTAGCTTATGGTTATGAGCATATTTATTTACTATTACAACAGCGGGTTTTTCTTCTATTACAATTTCTGGATGTTTATGTATAGAAGTAGGTTTTTCAATAATAACCTCTTTTATATGATGGTGATGATTTGGACTTATCACTTCAACACGATCATCTGTAATTATTTCTTCAGTAGCACCACCAAACAAAAAACATAAAATAATATAAAATGGCACTTCAATATATTTCAAAAGTCTCATAGTTTTTTTATAGCTTTAGGGTAACATCATGCTAAACTTATTTAGTTACAAAATCAACTGCGTATTTTGCTTGAATTTTTACTGGATCTATTATTGGTAGTGCCGAATTAGACTTATCAACAACCATTGGATACTCAGTACATCCGAGAATAACAACATCCAGATTATCATAGGCTTTTATGAGGTCTCTAAAATAATTTTTAGATTTTTCTGTAACAATATTTTGCATTAATTCTGTATGTATCTTTTGCATTTCATTACGTTCTTTTGTTTCTGGAATCACAACATTTATACCTGTTTTTGCAATTTTATCAGCAAAGAATCCATCTTCCATCGTAAATTTCGTTGCTAGCAACAAAGCTTTTTTATACCCGGATTCATTAGAATATTGAGCCACTAAGTCAATTGCATGCATAAGTGGAATTTTTACATCTAAATCATTTTTTATTATATCGTAATATTTATGTAAGCTATTACAACAAATCATCATACAATCTGGCTTTAGAGCAATTAGTTCAGATAATTCTTTTTTCAATAACTCAGCTATTTTTGTATGATCTTTTCCATAATTACTCATTATCTCGTGATAATCTATACTTTTTAAAATGATTTTGGCGCTATGGTACCCACCTAGTCGTTCACCCACAAGTTGGTTTAAAATTTTGTAGTAATTTATTGTAGACGACCAACCAGTGCCTCCAAGTAATCCTATTGTTTTCATATAGATAGTTTTTTAATTTTTCTAAGAATCGCAGCTGATAGTTCAGGAAAATCAGACTTAAAATAATCTCCTCCAAAATGCCCTTGATCTTTGTATTCATGATACTCACAATTCAAGTTTTTATGAATATATCTTGGCTGTTCTATTGGAATCCATGGATCATCTTGAGAAGAAAATATAATAGTCCATTTTTGATTTTGTATTATTTTATCAAAATCCCATGGTCTATCGAAATAACCAGATTTCTTTTCACTCTCCATTCCTAAATCTGTGTAATATGCACCGACAGCAGCAATTGCCACTGAAGAATAGCCAACAAGGATAGTATCATCATCGACATTAAGTGTTTCTATTAAATATGGAATCCAAAATGACTTACGCGCTAAAATTGGATCTGGGAATTCAGCATCTATTACTTCTGGCGGATGGGGTTCAAGCTCAGTTTTCAGTGATGGAAACCAATTATCTTTTGTAGTAGACCCACCATTTCCTGATATAAATATAATTTTTGTCATTTGCTTTTATCTATCCCCATGGGTTTATTATTTCTAAACCCGCTATATTTTCAAAGTCTCTGACATTTCGAGTTATAAGCTTTAGGTTATGAACAAGAGCAGAAGCACCTATTAAAGCATCCACAGAAGGCACAGAAGCTAGAGAGGCAATATATCCCCATTTATCTGCAACCCTTGAGTCTATTTTGATAATTCTCCCACAGAATTCTCTTAGTAAGTCAGTTTCAAGCCATTGAATAATTTTTTGTTTTTGTTGCAGATTTTCCAATTTTTCTACTTCCTTTCTTATTTCTCCCAAACTTAGTACACTCAAACATAGTTCTTGCATATCTACTGAAGAGAGAAAATCCATAACATTTTTATCTGGGTCAGGTTTTATTATTTCAGAGATAACTATAGTGTCCAATAAATACATCATAGATTTACCTCACGATCTCTTGATTTATCTCTTTTTATATCAAGATCTAAACCAGCAAGCGGAGATTTACGAAAAAATATTCCAACATCTCTTTTCTGGCCGATAAGTTTTTTATATCTTACCATACTTAAGACAATAGATTCATTAATCCCATGTCTTGAAATAATCTGTGGCTCATTTGCCGAATCTTTGATCAAACGGCTAAATTTTGCCTTTGCTTCCTGCAATTGCCATACATGCATAATATCATTTTCCAAATTAAATTGAACAAAAGCAATGTTACTGAATAAGTAATTGCTCCATGAGCTATCTCTATTCTTCCCTCATAAAACTATAGCCACTTACTTTGAAGTGTGTGCATTATTGTTCCTCGCTTACCGAATACTCATAGACTTCGCTCGTCACACCTAGCACAAATTTCAAATTATTCGACTATATGAAGGCAAGAGTAACTTATCATGTTTCAAAGCTTTTGTCTCCCTCTCAATAATCCAGCACTAAATGCAAGATCCAAAAGAAGGTGGATCTCTTGCTTTCGCATGAATGACTCAATGAACATAATTGTTCAAAATAATTGACTATAAAATCCATTAGTCTAATTTAAAATTGGTATTACACTCACGTCAAATATAATCTAGGCACGTCGTCTGAGACACATCTTTACACAATCAAACCGCTGCGTACAGTTAATTTCACAACTTAGGTATAATATTTCTTTATTAGACCAGTCATACTAGTCAGTGTATAATATAATTACATATTGTCTATAAAAATTTTGTCCTCCCTAGCACATAGCTGTAAAATAATATGTATTTACAATAACGTCCCATGTTCAAAGTGAATGACTATATACAACTCAACTTGATTTAACATCATAATTTATGTATAATTAGCCCAACAAAACACTTGCAAAAAATGACAAAATACCAAGACCAAATTGCAGTTACAAGTTTTTATTGCTTTGTAAATATTAATGATATTGAAATATTACAACCAAAAATTATGCTAATAGCTTTGCGTAAACGTGTAAAGGGTACAATTTTACTGGCTAAAGAAGGTTTCAATGGCTCAATATCTGGATCGGATGAAAATATTGCTGCTGTACTTGATCAACTCACTGCACTTACAAACGCAAAAGATAACATAAATATTAAAACCAATTATTGTCATCAACATCCATTTGAGAAATTTAAAGTTAAACTCAAAAAGGAAATAGTAACCCTTGGAGCTGGAAATATCGATGTGGAAAATTTAAAAGGAGATTATATTTCTCCGAAAGAATGGGATGAATTTTTGACTAAAGAAGATGTAGTAGTCATAGATACGAGAAATGAGTATGAAGTTGCCATTGGTTCATTTAAAGGTGCTATAGATCCTAAAACTCCAACATTCAGAGATTTTCCTAAGTGGGTAGACAATAATAGAAATTTACTTAAAGATAAAACAATTTTGATGTGTTGCACAGGCGGCATAAGATGCGAAAAATCAACAGCATATATGAAATATTTGGGATATGAAAAAGTGTTTCATCTAAAGGGAGGTATATTGCAATATCTTGAAGATACAGATAATAAAAACAAAATGTGGCAAGGTGATTGTTTTGTTTTTGACGACAGAAGAGCAGTAAATGAAGAACTTGCTCCTAGTAAAGAAGATTGGTTTATTAGAGAAGACAAAAAACCTTGTTCATAACATTTGCACCAAGTTTCAGATTAAATTACACTCATCTCCACCTCGAATAGGTGATGGCCTTGCCATTGTCCAATGATCACATACATAGATAAAGATAAGGTAACGTCCCAATTATTATGTGAATTTAGGTTTCAAACTTGTTTATTATTATCATTATTGAGATTATTATTATAATTATCCCTGGTATTATTTGTGCATTTGAGTAACTAAAATTATTAGCAAGTAAAAATGCTGTCATAATCTCTTTTCCGCCATGAATCAATAACCCAATTATTCCACCCACACCAAGTGTGCTAATGCCTTTTTTTCCTCTCGGATTAAGTTGTATAAAACATGCTGCGATAAAAATAACCGCAAGAGAATATATTGGCCTAAATAGTAGTTTGTAATAATAACTAATAAATTTATCAGCTTTAATCCCAGATTTTTCAAGCTGAGTATATAATGACTCTAGTTTCCAAAACGAGATATTCTCTGGAGATGTAAATTTTTTAACTATCCAGCTAATATCAAGATTAGTAGGAAGTTTTAGATAAGAAAAAGAACTTGATTGCCATTTTTTATCTGTCTCTAAACCTCCAGATAAGAACTCTATTTCTCCATTTTTTAAAATAGCTTCTGCACCATCTAATCTTCTTACAAACTCGTTCTCTTCATCTAAAATTAAAATAGTTACCGTATGCAAAGAGTATATATGTGGCGTTATTGTTTTGGCTATATAAATTCTATTTTGTCCATCAATATTCTCTGCTATGTATAATCCAGATCCAGAAATACTCACTGTATTTTGTGATTTATGATGCATGACTATATTTTCTAAATTCTCTTGTTTTGCCAAACAAAAAGAAGCTATAGGCTGCAAAAACATTAAAGCTAAAATACAAACAGTAACAGAAATCAATAATATTGGCTGAATTAGTTTCCAAACGGATATCCCTCCACTAAACATAACCACTAGTTCATGGTTACGTGATAGTTTCTCAAAAAAAAATAATGATGCTATCAACGTAACGAGAGGCAAAAGTTCATTTAGCAAATATGGGAGCTTTAATAGCGCAAGAGTTATAAGTAAATGAAATGGAACTATCGTCGTTCTAAGTCTATTTAGAACATCAAAAAAATTAGCAAATAATATACATGTAGCTATTACTAATGTTGTAAAAAACAAAGACCACAAAAAATTACGAGATAAATATAATAAAAAAATTCTAGAAAGAATCATTAGTTCCTTTACATGACATAGTAACACACATTATAACAAACTCTTATAATATTGTAAAACTACAAGAAACTATTTATAGTCTCTTGGGCATTGATATAATTTTTTGAATCATACTTACTGATATCATTGCTTCATATTAATGGAGTCAATAAAGTGAAAATAGCAGAACGCAATTTTTGGGCAGGAATGGCTGGAAATCTGCTCGATAGATATGATATGGCTTTATATGGGTTGATGGCACCTTTTATAGCTCCTAATTTTTTTCCCGATGATATTTATATTGTTAGTTTAATAAAAACATATGGGATTATGGCACTAGGCATATTCACAAGACCAGTTGGTGCGTTGTTTTTTGGAAGCCTTGCTATGCGAGTTGGTGCTAAAAAGGTTTTAATAATTTGTCTAATAGGCGTTGCTTGCTGCACAGGATTGCTCGGTTTTATTCCTTCCCATAAATCTATAGGTAATAGTGCAACTTTGATATTTGTTTTAGTTAGGATATTTCAAGGGATTTTTGCGTCAGGAGAAACCGCAGTTGCTCCGTTTTTTATAATAAAAAACTCTTCTTCGAAACAAGCCACACGTACAAGTGGCTATTATAATTGTTCAACTATGGTAGGTGTAATTATGGCATCTATTGCTGCAACATTGGTAAGCTATAGTTCAACGCCAAGTTATTATTGGAGATATGCTTTCATTTTTGGTTTTTTTACAGCCATAGCAGGAATTTTTCTAAGAATTACAATGATTCCTGGAGCAGAACAATTAATTCCAAAAATGTCGCTTAAAACAATGATTTCTATTGTTGCAAAACATAAAATCTCTGTACTGAGAATTATTTTTGTAGGAAGTTTTAGCTACATTACTTATACTATTCCTTTTGTTTTTATGAATAATTTTGTACCACTTGTTACAAATATACAGCTTGGGGAAATGCTAAAATTAAACAGTATTTTACTAGTTTTAGATACTGCTCTTATCCCTGTCTTTGGAATTTTGGCAGAGAATTTTAATAGGGCTAAATTTATGGCAAGTATGAGTGGCTTTATAGCGCTTACAGCTATTCCATTATTCTATTTTATTGATGATAGCGGTTTTATTTATATTATGTTTGTTCGTTTGGTTATTATCATAAGCGGACTTGCATATCTTGCACCATTGTATGCATGGTATTATGAACTTGTTGATGAACCAGATAGATATGTAGTCTATGGAGTTGGCTACAGTATAGGTGAAGAAATTTTGGGAAGAAATAGTACAGCAGTATGCTTATGGCTTTGGTATTATTTCAATAATCCTATAGCTCCTGCAGTATTTATAGTATTTGTAGCTATCTTTGCAACCCTAGCACTTACAATTGTAAAAACTAATTCTGAATCTAAATCATACAATAGCCACTTCAATTCGTGATCAATTAATATTATTTGCTATTTCTCCAACAGCACAAATTGATAATATTGGTTCTATATTAAATCCAAAAGCAAGTTTCACTGAAACGTCAATGTAATCACGATACTTATCTCTTTCTGGCCTTATTGCTCCTTCTGGTTTATAGATCTGTATAGTCTTTTACTTTGAATTATGTGATGCGTCATTCGTCACTTACCTATTACTTATAGGCCTCGCTCCTCCTTTCTATCACCTAATTCAAATTATTTGACTATAGTTGTTTATGAAATGTTACGATATTTGAAAGGCAGATTGACATACTTTTGATAGCATGTCAGAATTATTTATAACAGAGTTACTTCTTACCAAAATATCAACGAGAGTTGTTTTAGTGCTGGATCCTAGCAAAAAATCCAGAGCTTGTTGCATTGTAATAATCTCTACAGTATGGTGTTTTACCTACTGTGCATCTGAAACAGTATATTTAACCCGAGTTATGGATAGGAGCTAATTCTAGTTTGGGATTTAGCACCAATATTAACTTCTAAACTCTTTGATTTGTCAGTATTTATAATGTTGCATTCTATGCACGTTTTTTAGATCACTAATAGACGAACTATCACTACTTAAAGCAAGACAACTTTCAGCAAAAATAATGGTATGTAGTAAAGCAAGCAAATAAATGATTATATTTATTGTTACCTGTTTGATTAACTTAATAAATAGATTCAAATTGTTAGGTTTTCTCATCTTGGCTATTCTTCCTCATCATCTATATATTCTTCCTGATTTAAAGGAATCTGTTTCTCACTTATTAGATCATCAACCTTTCTAGAATTAGCCTTGATATCAGTTGCATCTTTTGCTTCCTCCTCAAATCTAAGGCTTTTTGCTTTGTCCCTTGATCTTTTTTCATCATCTATAATTCTCTCAAATGACTTGAGTCTTAAAACTCCTCCGTGATATTCAAACTCTAATCTATAATCTTCATTTTCAGATTCATGACCTGACTTGCCATAGTAAGAAGTGAGTATTCCATGAGCTATAACTGTAAGCTGATTCAAATCTATCTCCAGGTTCTTAACAGAAAAATATGTCGTTAAGCCAAAGCGCTTATAATCTTTTATGCACTTGTTAAAATATTCTATTAAGTGGTTTACAGATTTCTTATTACTATTTGATGTAAAGTTCAGTATTAGATCTTTCTTATGTTCTATATCACTTGGACTTAAATCTAGTAAATTGCTTAAGAACATTAGAGACATTTCTTCTAGATAACTCTTAGAGACCACGGAATTAGATACTAGCATTTCCGATCTTATACCAGGAACTAAAATAACTTCCTTGCTTGCAGTAAAGATTTTGATAGATAATATACTATTTGAAAAAAGCAAGGCGCTTGATATTATCAAAAACATATTTCTCTGCTTCTTTATAATACCTACATTCTCAAGTAAAACTGACTTATGCATACCAGCTACCTAAGATATTGTAAGAGACGCTATATATCATAAAAACCTCCTCTCACATGAAGATGGCAATGACTTCGATCTCAAAATCAAACCTAATGAAAGATGCCAGTAAACCCATCTTTGTATAGCGCCTTTATAATATAAGATAGACAACCCGGCTCCACCTAAATAGCCAACAACGCTACCAAAAATTGCAATGGTAAAATTGAACTTAACTAGTAGTACTACACCTAAAACCACAGCAAACAAAATCCCTGTAAATTTCAGTCCATAATATTGGAGCTCTTTATTCAAACATCTATTAAAATATACTCTATCTGACATATTTATCTCTTTTATACATTTACAGAAAAAACTAACTCTATATACCAAATCCTGCTTTTACAGCAAGCATTGCAAGCCCACTTGCAGCAGCCCCGATAGCAAAAGCCTATTGCTTTAGTACGTAAATCTCCAGGAGCAATAAGCGCTCCAACACCTCCAACTACAACCACACCCTTACCAAAATGATTTGTCACAAGAGCAATCACTGGATCAAACACAGCTCTTCCTGCTGTTGCTAGGTTAAATCCAGTTGCAAATACTTACTTAGATACTAATAATAATGCTACAAATACCACTAACTCTACTACATTTAAATTCTTTCTTGGTGCATCCTTAATATAATCTCTCATTTTGTACATTTTATTACCTATATTCTTAGTTAAACCATTATTTATATTTCTCATTATATTGTTCTATTGCTTATCTATTACTCTTACCTTTCTATAACTATTCTTACATCCATTAAACTTGCAACTTCTTCAATAGAGTTGATATTTTTTCCAAATATTACTTCAGCAAGATTTGATATAAATTTTTCTCTGGCAGTTACACTTAATCGTCGGAAACGCGTTGATCTGTATAATTCTTCTTTTAAAAAATTTTCTGCCATAATTAATAGTGTTTCCTCAAATAACTCTTTCGTATCAAAAACTATCTTGAATGGATTTTTATTACTCTGCTGAAGATGCATGATATACTTTATATCTTCTTTATGAAACCTACTCTGAATAAAATATGTCATAACGCCACCCTCTTTATTATAAAACCCATAAAACAATTTTAGACTCACTAACATAACTGGACTTAGTACAGCGTGTTAAGTCTATATACTAAAAGCATCTTGGTTTATAAACATTAGCTTTACAGCTATTATGCGGAGTAATAAGATGCTTTTATATATGAGTAATATTACTCATACTTGAATGTATAACATCGTATAATTACTTGTCAATATAAAATTATAATATTCTTATTATTTTGTATTGATGGTATTTTTGTGCTATATCTGTTATGAGGAATTGTTTATACGAACCTAATTCTTTAATAGCGACATCATGAAAAATTTAATACAACCGGATACAATCAAAAATAACATAAAAAAACATTTGGAGAATAGGGGATGGACCCAAGCTGATTTAGAAAAAAAGATCGGAAATAGTAGAAACATTAGTAATATTCTGAGAGGAATGTCAAAGTATCCTACAATAGAAATATTACAAAGAATAGCTAGCGCTTTTAATATAGAAGTTACACAATTGCTGTCAGATGATAGTAAAGAATATGAAACAATAAACCACGAATTACTCAAAGAATCGTTTTTAAAAGTAATAAATAGCATAGAGCCTTTAGAGAAAGAATATAAAATTACAACAGAGAATATATTCTCTTTAGTAAATGAAGTATATAATTACTCTAAAAAACTCAATATTGATATAGTAGATGAAAAATTTGTAGAATGGGTAATTAGCAAATATTACTAACTAATAGGCATTTGACTGCAGTACTCTTGAGTCTCTTTTACTCTTTTGTGATTTATTCCGAAGTAATGAGTTAAATGCCCCATAAATTTATCGAACCAGTCTTTATTATTATTTTTGCAAGCTAATTTTGCACCTTGAGATAATACATAACTTACTTCATCAATGTTTTTGATATTCTGCCTAAACCTATTATAATAAATATTTTCTGCTTTATCATAATAGCTCATTGCTTCTTTAACTTGCAATAAACTACCTAAAACATCTCCTTTGACTACAAAAGCATCAGCTAAATTTTTATCCATAGAATCAGTACAATCTATATCTACTCTAAGATAACTAATCGCCTTTTCTACATGGCCTAATGCTTCTTCGTTCATGCCCAGACCATGTTCAGCCCTTGCTAATTGAATTAAAACCTTAATATCTGTTGCAAAGCAATTTATGAGGTGGTCTCTGTCCATTAAATATATATCATGAGCTATATGATAAGCTTTTGTATAACTGCCCATATAATTCAGTATTTCTGCTTTAAACAACTGTGTGTTAAAAGAAGTAGCACTGTTTTTGTCATTAGCCTTCATATATATTTCTAGTCCTTCATTTACAACGTCTAGAGCTTTTTTATATTCACCTTGTGCCAGAAATATCCTTCCTTGTAAATACCATATTCTGTTATCTTTTACCACCTCTGGGTCTTGGCCAAGGACAGCTTTTTGTATAGATTTAAGTGCATTATCTAACTCACCAAGAGAAATTTGAGCATTCGCTAATTGCCAGTTAGCTATAAGCTTCGTTATTGGTTGAGCCTTAGTAGCAATATCTAAGGCTTTTTTATAATAATCTATTGCTCGACTGTAATTACTATTCGCAAATTCCTCATAATATCCGACTTTTGTAAGATAATATGCATATATATCTTTTTGAGAATCATTCATTTTACCTAAAATATCTTGTTTTTGGTTTAACCACTCAACTAGCTTACGACAATTTTCAGGATCTCTAATATCTATATAGTAATCTAAAACATGAGTTCTTAATTCTAAAGATCTATGAATATCAGCATTATAATAATTCGAATTATCAAGCACTTTTTCCAAATTGCTAATCATAGTTTTATCATGCGAAATAATTACGTATGCTCTAGTCTTATCGTTTGGTGGTAACATATTGATAAGAGAAACAAGTAAATCTTCGGAATTGCGCTTGTGTACTTCACTAGGAAATTTTCTTATTAACTCGCTTTTCAAAACATCATGTAATTGAAATACTGGTTTTTCAATATCAATGCTAACCTGCTCTAATACTCCAAGACGCACTAATTCATCAATATTTTCTATTAAATTATCTTTGTCATCTCCAGATATATTGGATAACAAAGACTTGGATATTTCATGATTATTCATAAGAGAAATTTTCAGTAACAAATTCTTTTGACCTTCACTAATAGAGTTAAGTAATAAGTTGGTAAATTCTTCAATAGGATTATTATTATTCTCAATATAGTTTATTATCTCATCCATATTCTTATGTTTATAATTTGAGACAAAAGTTGTTACATGATTAAGTAGATATGGATGCCCTCTACATTTTTTTATTATTTTATCAATAAGATTTTGCGGAAGATCAGGCATAATAATTTTTATTAGATCTTCTGCATCATTGTCTTTTAAGTATGGCATCTCGATCCTATTTTTAATAAATCTACTATCTTGTGATGTTACTATAATATCACCATTATTATCCCAATCCATAAATTTTTTGATTTTATGGCCTTGATTTAATTTTATATTATCAAAAATTAAAAGCCACTTATCTCTATATGTTAAAAAATTCATTAAACTTCGTTCTACTTTATCAACAGATAATGATAAATTACAAGTCTCGTGCTTGCATATGTTATTATTTATATCCATTGCAAGATTAATAAATTGGGGAATTAAATCTACATCAGAGTTAAAAAAAGCAATAATATCATATTGATCTTTATATTTTTCAACATATTTTTTAACTAATTCACTTTTACCTTTTCCACTAATGCCTGTTACACCAACTTTATGTGTTTTCTGAAGTTTATCTCGTAGGGCTAATATTTGTAGTTCATGATTTACAAATGAAAATATAGGGGTTTTTGGATTAGTTATTGTGGCAGCATAAGCTTTGTTATAAGCACTATATAAAATAATAAGAACTATTATAAATCTTGGCAGGTCTTTATAATTACTCATTATTGCTTCTATTAAAGAATAAAATATTACTTTCATTAGTATCTTTTTTATGGAAATGTATCTTTAAGATATTTTCTTGGTTAACACTATATACGTCAAACTTGAGATTATATATTTTATTTAATATAATAAATATTTGTCCAAAATTGATTATGTATGGATTTTTAGTCTCATAAAAGATCCTTTGACAATATTCGATCATCATTTGTTGATTTAAATTAAATGCGTCATGTATAAAAATAATAGCTTGGTCATTTATTACTAAGCTAATATGCCGCGTATTTCTTTTATCCTTTGCGAAATAAATAATGTTTGCCATTAAGCTTATCATTATTTGGTCAAATAATATTTGATCGAATGGCATAATGATATGATTTACCCTGCTATCATAAGTAAAAATAATATCATATGAATTTAAAGCCGCATAACTGTCTATCATATGTTTTAGTTCATTGACAGTATCGTCTAGTTGAATTTTAAATAATCTCTTGTGTCTTATCAAATCTATATCAAGTAAGGGGATAGGTAAATATTCTGCTGTGTGATATAATTCTTTAAATGCACTATCATCTCCTCCGCTGTCCAACTTAGAAAAATTATGAATAGTTTTGGAATATTTATAAAACTTATTGGTAAAGTCTTTTGATTTCGTATCTGCTAATTTTATTAGGTCTAACTTTTTTAATGCTATTGTAAGTATGGTATTATGTTTAATACATTTTTTAAACTTATAAATGAAAAAGAACATTGAACATATGAATAGTATCCAGGTAATAGCAGAGCAAGTTATTATAAAATATATAATTGTTATTGTCTTATCTTTCAGAGAACTAAAGTAAGAAGAATAATGATCTATAGATACTTCTGTTTTTAATATATAATCGTCTAACACATTGTCGTTTATTATGCTAAATATCTTTGTAAAACTATAATTACTGCTAACTAAAATAGTCTTATCTATACTAACTTTATAGTTAATATACGTTGGAAGAACGCTATCAAGACGTTCTTTAATTAACCTAGTATTACAAAAAATAGGCTTACTAGCTATAAAAATTCTTTTAATTCCAGGGTGATTACTATTTTTATTATCTTGAGTACAAAATAAATGCTCAGCACTATTACCAATATGATAAGCGCTTTGTAAATCCTTTACCAGCAATCCATTTATTATTTTAGCAAAGAAAATCATATTATTATTTAATTCATATGTTTCTTTGACTTTATAGTACTTATATAGCCAAATATCGCAAGTTATCACAAAAAATAATGATCCTATAAGAGGTATAACGTACTCAAATTTTTCTTTATAAAAAAATAAAATTTCTCTAAAAAAATTTGGATATATCGCATAATAAAGCTGTATTATAACAATTTGGAGCGCCAAAAATAAATAAGGTATCTACTTTGATAGGCAAAGAGAAGTTTATTTTAAAAAATAAATTATTTATGAACCTAGATACTGATGCAAGACTTTTTTTTTGAAAGTATAGGAAATTTTGCTATTTCTCTAACTACTTTCTGATGTTTGACATTTTCTTCCATCTCGATTCCAACTCATATTGCTATATATCATATTATCTAAAGTTTTTATCTTATTATCATCATAATTTTCTTTTTTATCTGAAGTAATAGACCCATAAATAAGATCTATTACACCCTCCCCTTCTCTATAAAATTCTATATTTTTTATAGCTCCATATACACATTAGTAATGCAAAATTCTTCCGCTTCTTTTCTTAACTTAAATAAATATATATCTTCTACTACTGAATCAAATTTTGAAATTTGAAAAAGAATCTTTCAGTTTTCAAAAAATCTATTATAATAACGTTTTATAAGGGTGGTATAGATGTTAGATAGATCTAATTGGTTAGAAAAAATCAATAAATTATTTGAAGTACATA
>JABDAD010000010.1 GCA_013289335.1 Alphaproteobacteria bacterium
TACTAGTGAATTCGTGTCAGTATCCTGTTCATTCTGGTACTTTTATTTCAGATGAACAAATAACTGAACTAAAAAAAGGCGATTTATCAAAAACCTCGATAGAGGAAAAAATTGGTAGCCCAAATATTGTTCCTGATTACTCAAAGGATACGTGGTACTACGTGTATAGAGGAATGACCAGGAGGGCGTTTTTTGAGCCTGTCGTAAAAACTCAAAGAATAGTAGAGCTTAATTTTATTGGCGATAGATTAGATTCTGTGGAGGTCCTAGAAGATAGGCATAATACTACAATAAAAATCGTTAAAGAATTCATAAAAGCAAAAGGGACAGAATTAAATCCAATGCAGGAATATGTAAAGAATTTTGGGCGATTTAATAAGGGGAAAAAGAAAGATCCACGTCGTTAGAAAAATATGTCACAAAAACATTACAAAATATATAGTCTTTTACTTTGAAGCGCGCGCGTTTGTTGTATTTCTTGGTCATCTCGCATTAAATGCGAGATCCATCTAAAAAAGAGATCTCTGCTTTCACAAGAAGGACGAAGTAAGGGAATTCGCACTTTTACAGCGTCTAGCGCATACTCCAAATTATTCAACTATAGATAATTCTTTGAGAACATATTTTTTTGCGCTTTCACTTAAAAGTGGCAATATTTTTTGTTCTATTTTTTTGTAATAGGTCTGTAGATATTCAATTTCATCCTTTGCAAGATCTTCATAGATTATTAAATTAGAACAATAAGGAACTAAGGATAATTGCTGAAATTCTAGAAATTTCGGATTTTTATCACAATTTTTCAAATATTGCAGATTTTCTATCCTAATTCCAAAAGCTCCATCTCTGTAATAACCTGGTTCATTCGAAAGAATCATACCTGGCTCTAAAATTATTTTTGAATCATACAAACTTATTCTCATTGGTCCTTCATGGACAAATAATGCATTTCCTACACCATGTCCTGTACCATGTTGATAATCTTCTAAGCCGCTCCAAATATATTGTCTTGCAAGAACATCCAGATTGGCACCTTTAATCCCTTTGGGAAATTTTATTTTTGCAAGAGCAAGATGTCCTTTTAAAACTTTTGTATAATATCTCTTCTGCTCTTTGTTTGTCTTGCCAATTGCAATTGTGCGAGTAATGTCAGTGGTGCCACCATAATAATGCCCTCCGGAATCAAGAAGCAAAAGACCTTCTTCTGTAATTTTTGCAGCGTTTTTCTTATCAGCTCTATAATGGATTTTTGCGCTATTTTGAGCAAAACCGCAAATAGGCGGGAAACTATCCATCAAATATCCATCTTGTTTGCTTCTAAACTCTGATAATTTTAATCCAATCTTATATTCGTCTATTTCATTTAAATTCACTTGTAACCATGCAAAAAATTCACATAAAGCGACTGCATCCTTTATATGAGCCTGCTCTGCTCCAGTAATTTCTGCTTCATTTTTGATAGCTCTTAACAGTAAGGTTGGATCTTCATCAATTATTAGATGATCTGTTCCAATTGAATTAGTAATGCATAAATTAGCTTCATTTGTAACGCATATTTTTTGCTTGAGGTTTTTAAGAAAATCACTAATTTCTACACAATTTCTTACCTCAACATATGCGGGCAGAGTGTCTTTACAAAATTTTCTCGGATTGGTGAAAAGGATAATATTTTCAAAATCTAAATATAACATACAGAGCATAATAGGTGAAAAATCACTATCATTTGCCCTTATATTTAGAAGCCAGCAAACTGACTCAGGAGACGTGAGCATAAGAGATTCATATCTTTTTTCATTTAACCATTTTCTTATCTCAGAAAATTTCGTATCGGAATCTGTCCCTGTATATTTTAAATCATAATGCCATGCATCACTAGATGGAAATGCCGGTCTATTTTCCCATATTTTATTTACTAAATTTTCCTTTATCTCAATAAGGTTTAGCTTTTTAAATGGTTTGATTGTGTTTGAAGTAAAAAGTCTTTGATCATATCCAATTTTTTTGCCAGCAGGTATATATGCTTCAAAATCAAATGTTTTGATTTCAAATATATCAAAGACTAAAGCGTATTTTAGAGAATCTTTTGCTGCTGTTTTATATCTTGCATCAGTAAAAAATAATATATTATCATGTGTGATTATCAAAAGCCCATTTGAACATGCAAATTCCGTTAAATATTCCAGTCCTTTTGCATGAGGAGCGGTGGGATATTCACTCATAAATTCGTCATTGGTTGGGATAATATAACCATCAAGCCCTTCTGACATTATTACTTTTCTTAGTCTTTCAATTCTAATATTCATAATTTATTTTTTATTGTTTTCATAATAGATCAAAGATTTTATAGCTATAAAACTAAGAAAAGCATAAATAAGCGCTATATCGATATAAAGATTATAATGTTGATAGCTTGAAAGCATTGCTATAAAAAGCGTTGCCATATTGTTTACCTGAGTAAATATTAGAATTTTTGTATATGTAGCCTTATTAAACAGCGCCATCAACATGCAAATAATCATTAATATACTAAGTACTACTAAATAGTATTCCATATAGTTTTTATAGTTACAATCATCTTGATAATATGGATAACTATCATATTTACAAGTTTTATAGTTTAAGAGATTATGCTTAGAAAAATAAAAACATATATAGGATACAATGATAGATTATTTTATCTGGTATGTAACTATTGTGTTGCCATAGAACAGAGGGATTTCTATACTGGTCGTTGTGTATTTTTAACATATAATCGAGAATGGCAAAAGTTACTATTGATGGCAAAGAAATCGAAGTTGAGAATGGGATACCAGTAATCCAAGCTTGTGAGATGGCTGGAGTCGAAATTCCTCGTTTCTGTTACCATGATCGTTTGAGAATAGCAGGTAATTGCAGAATGTGCTTGGTGGAAGTAGAAAAATCTCCTAAACCTGTTGCGTCTTGTGCTATGCCTGTATCTGATGGAATGATAATTCATACAAATTCAGAAAAAGTAAGAATAGCGCGTGAAGGAGTGATGGAATTTTTACTAATTAATCACCCATTGGATTGCCCAATATGTGATAAAGGTGGAGAATGTGATCTTCAGGATCAATCATTTAAGTATGGCAAAGGTACAAATAGTTTTCATGAAAGTAAACGCGCAGTAAAGGATAAATACATGGGTCCGTTAATACAAACCCATATGACGCGTTGTATTCATTGTACAAGGTGTATTCGTTTTATCTCCGATATAGCTGGCGTTGAAGAATTAGGGGCTATAGGTAGAGGAGAAGAAATGCAGGTTACTTCATATTTAGATCGTGCATTAACTTCAGAACTATCGGGAAATATTATAGATATTTGTCCAGTAGGAGCTCTTAATTCAAAACCATATGCTTATACAGCTCGTAAGTGGGAATTAAAAAGCACGGATTCTATTGATGTTTTTGATGCTATGGGGTGCAATATAAGAGTTGATGCCAGAGGTCTGGAGGTAATGAGAATCCTACCAAGAGTAAATGAAGAAATCAATGAGGAATGGATTTCTGATAAGACTCGCTTTTCATATGACGGCCTAAAGCGTCAACGTATAGATAAGCCATTCGTAAAAATTGATGGTAAATTAGCGCCATCAAATTGGGATGATGCTTTGTCGTTTTTGTCTACTAAAATCAAATCTTTGGATATGTCAAAAATTGGTGCAATCGCTGGAACAATGGCAGATACAGAATCTATGATTGTTCTTAAAATATTGCTCGAGAAACTTGGTTCTAAAAATATTGATTTCAATCAATTTGACTATAAATTCGATTATTCAGATAGAACTAATTACCTTTTTAACAGCGGGTTTGCTGGTTTAGAGAAGTGTGATCTTTTATTAATTATTGGTGTAGATATTAGAAAACATGCTCCAGTTCTTGGAGGTCGTATAGGTAAACTTGTGAGATTTAATAATCTCAAAGTAGCAAGGATTGGGGCGCAAAGTGACCAGACTTTTTCTGTGATTGAGCTTGGGGATTCAACTGCTTCTATACAAGAAATTGAAAATAATACTCATAAATTTTGTTTAAACCTGGCATCGGCAAAAAATCCAATGATGATCATTGGCGATGGCATATATTCTAGAAGCGATTCACTTGCTCTACTAGAGTCTCTTAGAAAAATAGCAACTCAATATAATATAGGTTTTAATATATTGCACAATCATGCTTCAACTGTTGGTGCGATAGACGTGGGATTTATAGCTACTGACGATAAGTTTACTGCATTGAAAATGGCTGAGAAAATTTCAACTGGCGAAATGGAATTATTATTTTTATTGGGGGCAGATGAGGTTGATATACAGCGTGATCACAAAGGTTTTGTGGTATATATTGGGCATCATGGAGATAGAGGAGCTCAAATTGCAGACATAGTTCTTCCTGCAGCTGCATTTACTGAAAAAGATGCTACTTATATTAATAACGAAGGAAAAATGCAACGCACGAATATTGCTGTTCTCCCAGTTGGTAAAGCTATTCCAGACTTTGAAGTCATTATAAAAATTGCAGAATCTTTGGGTATAGATCTTGGTTTTAATAATCTTCATGGAGTAAGAAAACTTATAAACTCAGAGTCTCAAAAAAACAGATCAATGTGTAAGATGAAAGCTACAAAGATCTTTTCAAGTCCTATTGCTTCAGTTGCTGTAAATTTCTATCATACAAATTCTATCTCGAGAGCTTCTCCTACTATGGCAAATTGTGTAAAAGAATTCGCGCAAAAAGAGGACAGGCCATGAGTTTGCAGCAATTTTTGGATTCTTACGTATTTACAACTTTTTTTATAATAGTAAAAATTCTTTGTATAATATTGCCATTAATCTTATGTGTAGCTTACTTAACATATGCTGAGAGAAGAGTTATAGGATTAATGCAAAGACGATTAGGCCCGAATGTGACTGGTCCATTTGGGCTATTGCAGCCAATAGCAGATGCTATCAAATTACTATTTAAGGAAATTATTATACCTTCAGAGTCTAGTAAAATTGTATTTGTGCTAGCTCCAATTATTACATTTGTTCTGAGTCTTGTTGGATGGGCTGTGATTCCTTTTGACAAAGGGTTAGTACTTGCAGATATAAATGTTGGTGCATTATATATTTTTGCTGTTTCTTCTCTTGGAGTTTATGGAATAGTAATTGCTGGATGGGCTAGTAACTCAAAATACGCATTCTTAGGAGCCATCAGATCTTCTGCGCAAATGATTTCTTATGAAGTTTCAATGGGCCTTGTTATTGTTACTGTCTTGTGTATCACAGGTTCATTAAATCTCACAGAAATAGTAGAGAGAACTCAAAATCTTCCTTGGTGGCTTGAATTAATGATGCTTCCTATGGCAGTTATATTTTTTATATCAATACTTGCTGAAACAAATCGTCATCCTTTTGATCTTCCGGAAGCTGAGGCCGAGCTTGTAGCTGGGTATAATGTTGAATATTCCTCAATGGCTTTTGCTCTTTTTTTCTTGGGTGAGTATGCGAATATGATTCTTGTCAGTGCAATATGTACAATATTTTTTTTAGGAGGTTATTATCCTCCATTTGGTCTAACATTTTTAAATTTTATTCCTGGTATATTGTGGTTTTTATTAAAAATTGCTTTTTTATTATTTGTATTTTTATGGATAAGGGCCACAGTACCAAGATACAGATATGACCAGCTAATGAGATTGGGGTGGAAGGTGTTTTTACCACTAACATTGTTTTGGGTTGTGTTAATTTCTGGTACTCTTGTTTATACAAATATGCTCTACTAAGGTGATATAGATGCTAAAAAAATTAAAATCTTGGTTTTTATACGAAATTATAATAGGAATGGCTCTAACATTGAAGTATTTCTTCAAAAAAAAAGTTACTATTAACTATCCATTCGAAAAAAGCAAAATAAGTCCAAGATTTAAGGGAGAGCATGCACTAAGGCGATATGCAAATGGTGAAGAAAGGTGTATAGCTTGTAAATTATGTGAAGCTATATGTCCAGCGCAGGCGATTACAATAGAAGCAGAAGAGCGTGAGGATGGAAGTAGACGCACTACAAAATATGATATAGATATGACAAAATGCATATATTGTGGGTTATGTCAGGATGCGTGCCCTGTTGATGCTATTGTTGAAGGCCCAAATTTTGAGTTTGCCACCGAAACTCATCAAGAACTCATATATAATAAAGAAAGATTACTAAAAAACGGTGAGCTTTGGGAAAGAGAAATAGAAGCCAAGCTTAAAGCTGATTACAAATATAAATAGTAATTTGAGAGAAATAATATGGCAATTTTTTTCTATTTATTTAGTTCGCTAATGATATTAAGCAGCATTGGAGTAATAACCTCACGTAACCCAGTATATTGTGTATTATGGCTTATTTTTACTTTTCTCAATAGTTCAGCAATATTTATTCAATTAGGTGCTGAATTCATAGCAATGACAATTATTATTGTTTATGTTGGTGCTGTTGCAGTTCTATTTCTTTTTGTTGTAATGATGCTAAATATTAATCTTGCAGAAATAAAATCACAACTTCTAGGAAACAGAATAGTAGGTGCATGCCTTATGTTTGTGCTAATAATTGATTTTATATTAATTGTAAAATCCGCATTATCTTCTAATTCTACAATTTCTATATTTCACAATCAAGCTTCTGGTAAGCTATCAAATACTCATTCTATTGGAGCCATTCTTTATACAGATTACATAATAGTATTTCAATTATCCGGCCTTGTGTTGCTTTTAGCAATGGTTGGTTGCATAGTTCTTACTGTAAGAAAAAGAGAGGGAGTAGAAAAGCAAAATGCACATAAACAAATTGCTAGAACAATAGAAGAATCTATCGAAATTATAAAAGTGAAAACTAGAGTGGGTGTAAATGGAATCAATTATAAGTAATGTAACATTAGAGCATTATGTGATCCTTAGTTGTTGCTTATTCTCTATTGGAATGTGCGGCCTATTATTAAATAAGGGAAACGTAATTAATATATTAATGTCTATAGAGCTTATGCTTCTTGCTGCAAATATAAATTTTGTAGCTTTTTCTTCATATTATAATGAACTTACTGGACAAATTGCGAGTATTATTATTTTGGCAATCGCTGCTGCAGAAGCTGCTATTGGCTTAGCAATTATTGTAAATTTTTATAGAGCTTGCGGCACCATATCCATAGAAAAAATAAATAAATTAAAAGGTTAAAAAAATGATTTTAGCAATAATTTTTTTTCCTTTAATTGCCAGCATAATAACTGGATTGTGCAATAAAATATTAAGTATAAAAATAGCTTCTATTATTTGTACCACATCAGTGGTAATATCTGCTCTCATATCAGCCTTTGTCTTTTATAGAGTCGGTATATGCGGAGAAGTTATTCATATTAAAATTATTGAATGGCTTAATGTAGGCGGTATCCATGCAGATTTTGCCATGTATATAGACCAGCTTACCTCTATAATGCTGATTACGGTCACTTTTATCTCTTCAGCTGTACATATATATTCAGTAGGATATATGTGTGATGATGAAAATGTTCCTAGATTTATGAGTTTTTTGTCATTATTTACAACATTCATGCTTCTACTTGTGACGAGCGATAATTTTTTGCAGTTATTTTTTGGTTGGGAAGGTGTAGGGCTATGTTCATACCTTTTAATTGGATTTTGGTATAAAAAGGATAGCGCAAATTTTGCGTCCATAAAAGCCTTTGTAGTCAATAGGGTGGGTGATTTGGCATTTATAGTAGGCATAATATTTATTTATTCTTATTTTGGGTCACTGGAATTTGCATATATATTTGGCAAAGTACCTGCCCTTGCTGAACAAAAAACTCAAGTATTTGGCCATAATTTCTACGTAATAGAGATAATATGTTTTCTCCTATTTATAGGATGTATGGGTAAATCTGCGCAAATAGGTTTACATGTCTGGCTTCCTGACGCTATGGAGGGGCCAACGCCAGTATCTGCTCTCATTCATGCAGCAACTATGGTTACAGCTGGCATATTCCTTCTTGCGCGTTGTTCATACTTGTTTGAATATGCCGCATCTATTTTGGGTTTTATAATTATTATCGGCTCTATAACTTGCTTATTTTCTGCAGTAATAGCAATAACGCAAAATGATATAAAAAGAATTATAGCCTACTCAACATGTAGCCAGTTAGGTTATATGTTTTTAGCTTGTGGGCTTTCAACTTATGAGGCTGGAATTTTTCATCTTTATACTCATGCTTATTTTAAGGCGGCGTTATTTCTGGCCGCTGGATCAGTAATACATGCAACCCATGAGCAAGATATTACAAAAATTGGTGGTTTAAGAAAATTCATGCCTATAACATATGTGTTATTTTGGATTGGGTCTCTTGCAATTATGGGCATATTTCCATTTTCTGGATATTTTTCAAAAGACTTGATACTAAGCTCTGCATATCTATCAGGTACATTTGCAGGAGATTTCGCATATAAATGCGGTATAATGGCTGCATTTTGTACAGCAATTTACTCAGTCAAGATTATTGTCAAAGTATTTCACGGGAAACAATCAGAAAAAATTCATCATATTCCTAAGGAGTCTCCAATTATAATGAATGTGCCACTAATATTTCTTGCAGCTGGATCTATTTTTGCTGGTTTAATAGGTAAAAATATTCTTGATATAACAACTCCCATAACTGGCTTTTTTAAAGCAAGTGTTTTCACAAAAGAATTCAAATTAGGCAGTCACACTCCTTTTTCAGTAGAAATTATGCCTACAATTGTAGCTATTACAGGAATGTTGATTGGTTATATTGCATTTTCTACAAATATATCATCGACGATTTCGAAATTATTTAGACCATTATATAAGCTTATTACTAATAAATTTTATTTTGATGAAATTTACAATTATATTTTTATAAAACAAAATGACCAACTTTCCCAAAAAATGAATTTTATTGATAATAAAGTAATAGATTTCTGTGGGCCAGTTATTGTAACAATTATTAGCTATAATTCGGCAAAAAAAATTTCTTCCATTCATAACGGACTAATAAATTTTTATGCGTTTACCATAGCAATTGGCACAGTAGCTTCTTTATCAATCCTTGTATATAAATATGTGTTGTAAATAAGTATGCAAAATTTCCCAATATTACTAATAACTATTTTACTTCCTATATTGACCGCAACATATATTGCGTTATTTGTTAGGCAATCTATGAATAAAACAAAAATTCTTTTCACAAAATATACTGCAATTTTAAGTTCGTTCCTTACTTTGATAAGCGCTATATTTTTGGTTATAGACTTCAACTCTAATATACAAGGTTATCAACATATTGAACATTATGATTTTCTTCCTTCTATAGGACTTGACATAGATCTTGGAATTGATGGAATTTCAGTGTTTTTTGTCCTATTAACAGCGATTTTGACTGTAATCTGTATAAGTATAAGCATGTTTTCTATTTCCAAAAATATAAAAGAATTTCTTATATGTTTTTTAATTCTTGAAGGACTTACAATTGGGGTGTTTTCTTCAATGAACTTATTACTATTCTACATATTTTTCGAATCAATATTAATTCCTATGTATATGATAATAGGTATGTGGGGTGGAGAAAATAGGATATATGCGACTATGAAGTTCTTCTTATACACACTCTTTGGCTCAGTATTATTTCTTTTTGTAATAATATATTTATTTAATGAATTCGGAACATTATCAATTCCTATACTCAATCAAGTAGTATCGTCATTATCAAATGAAATTCAGTGTTATTTATGGTTCGCCTCTTTTGTAGCCTTTGCTATAAAGGTTCCTATGTTTCCTCTTCATACATGGCTTCCAGATGCTCATGTTGAGGCTCCGACAGCAGGATCAGTAATACTTGCTGGAGTACTTTTGAAAGTCGGAGCATATGGATTTTTGAGGATTTCACTTACAATGTTCCCTTTTGCTTCTAACTATTTCTCAAATTTTGTTATAATATTAAGTCTAATAGCGATAGTGTACGCATCTTTAGTTGCAATAGCACAAACTAATATAAAAAAAACAATAGCCTATTCCTCGATAGCTCATATGGGTTACGTAACAGCAGGTATTTTTAGTTTAACTACGGAAGGTATCTCTGGGGCGCTAATGCAAATGATAAGTCATGGTATAACATCTTCTGCACTCTTTATAGTTGTTGGTGTCTTATATGATAGATTACATACAAAAGAAATTTTTGACTTTGGTGGTGTAGCTAGTAGAATGCCGATTCTTGCGACATTTTTTATGATCTTTGTTCTATCTTCTATAGGGCTTCCTGGAACAAGCGGGTTTGTTGGAGAGTTTTATAGCTTAATTGGAATTTATCAGTATAAATGGTATTACGTGTTTTTTGCTGCCTCTTCTGTGGTGCTTGGTGCAGTATATATGTTAAGATTGTATAGAAATGTAATGCTTGGTGAAATAAAGAACGAGAAAGTACAAATTCTAAGCGATCTCTCAGGAAGAGAAATCCTATGTCTTTTTCCTCTCGCAATTCTTATAATATTGATTGGCATGCTCCCGTCTATAATAACAAATTTCTATAATAAGGATATAGAAACAATTCTTGAAATGGCGAGAATTTTAACATGACGAATTTTGATATCACACCCTATTTATATGCATTTTATCCTGAAATATTTCTTACAATTCTTGCTATAATAATTTTAATATCAGGATTATATGGCACATTGTCAAAAACTAGTTGGTGGATAGCAATATGCGGTGTAGTAGCTTGTATAATATATTCTCTTTGTGACCAAACTATAATTACTAACTCACTGAGAGCTGAAGTAATAGAAAATGACCAATTATCTGTCTGGTTTAAAGTAATATTAATGTATTTTACTTTACTATTACTATTATTTTATGGTGGAATGACAAGGGTCCGAGTTTGGTATCATGGATTTCATGAATATGTAGTTATAATTCTAATAGCAACTATTGGTGGAATGGCAGCAATTTCAGCAAGAAATCTCTTAATATTATATATTGCCTTAGAAATAATATCTTTGAGCTCATATATTCTTGCCTCTTATGATAGAGAACAAACGTTTTCAGCAGAAGCTGGAGTGAAGTACTTTATTCTTGGTTCTCTTTCATCTTGCATAATGATATTTGGTATGTCTTTTATATATGGCTTTGCCGGGACATTGTCTTTCCTAAACATTGGTCAAATTTTATCAACCAATGGGTATTCGATTGGATTAATTGCCGGAATTTTTATGTTTCTGATTGGAATATTATTCAAACTATCCGTATTTCCATTCCATTTCTGGACTCAAGATGTTTATCATGGGTCTCCTTTTATATCTGTTGCGTTCTTGGCTTCGATACCGAAATTTGTAGCTCTTGTAGCGCTTATTAACATAATTAACTTTATGATACATGACATAGGTTATATCTGGCAGGATTTATTTATATATCTATCAATAATTAGTATGATAATTGGTGGTTTGGGTGCTATACCGCAGGCGTCTTTTAAAAGACTAATTGGTTACAGTACAGTATTAAATCTAGGTTTTGTATTGCTTGCACTTGCTGCAAATAATAACATTGGTTTTGCTGCTGCTTTAGTATATCAAGTGCTATATTCTACATCATCTATAGGACTACTTGCAACTTTATCTATCACAACGTCTCCACATTCTGATGATTATGAAATATCATACCTTACAGGGTTCGGTACCGTGAAGAAACTCGCAGCTTTTGCTATAAGTATATTTATGTTTTCATTTGCAGGAATTCCTCCACTGGCAGGCTTTTTTGCTAAATTTAACGTAATAGTTGCTGTAATGGAGCAAAAATTTTATTTTGCAGCTGTAGTGGCGTTATTGATAAGTGTTATTGCTGCGTATTATTATATTAATATTGTAAGAATTATGTATTTTTCGCTTCCATCAGAAAAAACTATGAGATTACATGAATCTTCAGCAATTGCATTTGTAATTTCTGTCTGTGTTGCAATCACAATTTTATTTTCTATTTTACAATATTGGTAGTGGAAATTTTTATGCAGCTATGTTAACATCGCTGCGCTAATTTTTTAGGAGAAAATATGTCTGATAACAAAAATTCTATAACTAACTCTGAATATGATCGTATGCCATATGAGAGTTTTCCTTACCACCAATCATCGCCTCAGCACCTTAAAACTATTGGGACATTATTTGGGATGAAACCTCCAGCGCTTGAGACTGCTAGGGTGCTCGAACTTGGAAGCGCAGCAGGCGGTAATATTATACCGTTTGCAGTAATGTTTCCAAAATCACATTGTATTGGTATAGATCTTTCAAAAGTGCAAATTGATCAAGGGAAAGAAGAGATAAAAAAACTTGGACTAAAGAATATTGAGCTCAAAGCTATGTCCATTACAGATGTAGATCATTCTCTTGGAAAATTTGATTATATAATAACTCATGGAGTATTTTCTTGGGTTCCTGATTTTGTAAGAGAAAAAATGCTTGAAATTTGTGGAACAATGTTATCTGATAATGGCATATCCTATATTAGCTATAATACACTTCCAGGTTGGAATATGGTTAGAAGCATAAGAGAAATGATGTTATTTCATTCTTCTGGTTTCCCTAATGATAAAGATAAAGTTCAGCAAGCTAGATTATTACTTCAGTTCTTAAAAGACGGAACAGAAACACAGAAAACACCTTATGCTGAATTTTTAAAGACTGAAGCAGAATTACTTGCTAATCAACCTGATCATTATATTAGACATGAACATCTTGAAGATACAAATCATCAAATGTATTTTAGTGAATTTATGGCTCACTCAGCAAAATATGGTTTGCAATATTTAGGTGATGCATCTCTTACTTCGATGTATCTTGGGAATCTTCCTGAAAAAGTAAGCGAAAAACTTGCAGAAATCAAGGATATAGTCAGAGTTGAGCAATATATGGATTATTTTACAAATAGGAGATTTAGGTCAACATTACTGTGCAAGTCTAACGTACAACTTAATCGCGCACTAAGTTTTAATGATATTGAAAAATTCTATGTATCTATGAAAGCTCAACCTGAAAAACCAGAAAGTGAAGTTAAACTAGAGGATAGTTTAGATACGTTAAAATTTTTCTTTAATAATAATAAGGAAGTGAATATATCTACTTCATCTCCATATATGAAAGCAATAATTTATACTATGGCAGAACATTCTAATACTATGCTTAAAGTAGAGGATATTTTAAAAGAAGCTTCAAAAAAACTTAAAAATGCAAAACCAGAAGATTTAAGAAACGATTTTGTGAATAATGCGATGAAATTAGTCCTTTCTGGTTATATGACAATATCATCAGATGTACCAAGACATATAACTAAGACTTCTAATAAACCTGTCGTAAGTGATTTAGTTCGTTTTCAATGCGAGCATACCCCTAATTTTTGGATTACAAACTTAAAGCATGAAAGATTATCTATTAATATATTTGATAAATTTGCTCTTAGATATTTAGATGGCAAAAATAGTTTAGATAATCTCAAAGAGATTATGCTTGAACATGTTATGAATGGAGATATTACGATTTCTAGAAATAATGTCAAACTTGAAGAAAAGGCTGAGATTGAGAAAGAAATTAATTCTGTTATTGACCAAATGAGTTCAAAGCTCGAGCAATGCGCTATTTTGATTAAATAACTTTCTTCGCAGATATTATTTACTAAGTCATTTAATTTAGATGTTGAACTAAGCACCTAATCCCATATCAAATTGAACAACTATACTCAGTCCCTGCGAAAGCAGGGGCTCCTTTTCTTAATACGGGTACTGAATTAATTCGGCATGACGGAGAGGGGCGCCAATGTCTCATGTTCATAAATAATTGGACTATATAGTAAATTTTCTTGTTTTCTCATCATCTCTGTTTATAAAGAAATGATGAGAAAACAAGTATCTAGTGGTTAGTTATCAGAGTCCTTGTAAGTATCTTGGAAAGCGTCATAACTTTTTATAAAGCCTTGTTTTATTTCTTCCCATGCATTTTTGGTACTATTACATAATTTTTTGTACCAACTTTCGACATCATTTCTTTTTTCTTTTAATTTGATAATACTCTTTGTTTTTGCTTCGCGTGCTGCATCTGTCATATTATTTGTTTTATCTGCCACCGAATCTTCTAAAACTTTGATTTTATGATCGATATCTTCAGTTAATTCTTTGGCTTTTTCTTTTGCAGCCTCTTTCTTATCTATAGAATATGATTTGATTTGATCTATAGCATTTTTTGTTTTTTCTGTGATTTGTTCAGTAGTTGTTTTAGCATCATCTGCATAAGCATATGGTACTACACATCCGATCATACTAAATCCAAGTAATGTAGCTATAATTTTCTTTTTCATAGTTATACCTTTTTTTATTCAAAATATCTTTTTACTGATTTTAATTTGTGTTTGATCTCTTCCCAAGCTAGTTCTAGCTCAGTTTTAGTTTTTTCCAATATAGTATCACCTGCATCTTTGAGATCTTTAAGTTTCGCAGCTGCTAATTTTTGTTTTTCTTCTAAATCTTCTAACTCTTCATTAGCCTTGATTTTTACATCACCTTTCATTTTTCCTAATTTATCCTTTAGAACTTTTATTTCATCTTTCCACTCATCTATTTGATGTTGGAGCTTTTCTCTATATGCGTCTTTTGTACTCATAATAACCTCCATAAATGTATTTATTCAGTTTTTTAATTGCTACAAACAACATGTAGGATCTTTTTTATTTCTTATACGTTCAACCTACTATATTTGTATAGTATGCTATTTATTCACTACTTTCAAACTAAATATATTTAGCACAATTTTTTAGTAAAATTCTAAGTAGTGTTAGTACTCTTGACTTAATAGTTTTAAGAGGCTACGATTACAACTGAGAGTCTTAATACGTAAGGTAGACTCTGGAACCAGGTTTATTGAGAGGATTGTTATGAAAAATATAAGATCACTTATTCTGTTGCTATCTGCTTTGGCATTTAGTGAAACTGTCTATGCTTTATCGACTGAATCTTTTAGAGGTCCCCAGGAATTTAGAAATAGAAATTTTGAGATTGTCTCTGTAAATGGGGACACGAATTTTGTTGGTGTAAAACTTGTGAAAGGTTCTATATCTGGAAATGTTGAGTTTGAAGATTTGGTAGTGAAGAATTTATTAGATGTCAAAGGTAATATGTCTGGTATTAAAGCAAATATTGAGAAATTGCATCTAATTGGAGAAGGTAAGTTAGCTGATGTTCGTATAGAAGATTTTAACGTTACAGGGGCTATAACACTAAAAAATTGCAATATTAAGAAGATTAATGCTACAGGAACTATAACTGCAGCAAGTTCTTCTTTGGGTAATATAGATACAAAAACTACTTTAATGGTTTTGCAAGATTCAAAAGCAAATATTATAAAAATAAGGAGACAGGATAATGTTGCGCAAAAACTTGTTCTTAATAACTCATCTGCAAAAAGTGTTACTTTTGAATCAGGAAACGGTACTATATCAGTAGTTGGTAGTGCTGAAGTAACTGGCAAAATAGTTGGAGCAACAATTATAAAAGAGTAATTAAATAAATATTTTTTATTGAATTACCCATTGCTTTTAGGCTTTGATGCGTAACCCCGCAATCGCTTGCGGGGTCCTGCTTAAGGTACTAGATGGCTTCTAGATCTGATATCGATTTCACTTTTAATTATCAAAAAGATATAGCGAGATTAGGCTTATGAGTTCGTATTAATAATATACGTTTTTGTGCAGTCTTACCCTTTAATCTGAGACTTGGAGAAATATTTAGAGACAAAAAAATATTGCCTTAATAAATGACTATAGTCCAATAATTTGAGTATACGCTATGCACTGACGAGCAAGGCCTATGAATAATTCAGGTGAGTGAGAAACAAAACAACTCTCATACTTCAAAAGAAAAGACTATATAGGTGGTGGTATTATTCTAGGTTTGTTATACCAATATTTATTGTAGTCATGAAATTCTATTGATATACTTTTATTTTAAGCAAGTGTTATTATTTGACCATGCAAAAACGTTATAACTGGGAAGACGAATTTGAATCTTGTGTATATTCTGATAGGTTACTAGATAAGCTCATAGCGATTAATAGAAAATCTTCTACAAAAATAGATATTTTGGAAATCAAAAAAGCTATTTTCTACGCAAAAAAATATCACGGAAATCAAAAAAGACAGTCAGGAGAGCCATATTACTCTCATCCATTAGAAGTAGCGAATATGATATCTGATTACCTATTTAGAACAGATATTATAGTAACAAGTATATTACATGATACAATTGAAGATACAGATCTTACTTTTGATATGATAGAATCTGCATTCGGTAAAATTATAGCTTGCCAGGTAGAAGATTTAACTAGGGTAAAGAAAGATGGTAGAAAAATTAGCGCATCTGAAACTGTAGAATCTCTATGGCTTCAAAAGAAATATGACATATTATTAATAAAGCAATTTGATAGATTGCACAATATGCAGACCATTGAAGCTAAATCTCCTGAGAAAAGATTCAAAATCATAAAAGAGACACTGGAAGATTTCCTAATAGTCGCTATCTATTTGGAAATCCCAGAAATTAAAAAAGATTTGATTGAATTATGTTATAAAAACTTATTTACTGTACAGCAACCTCAAAACAATCTTTATTTGACACCGTTTCAGGATAGTTACCAGCCTCTTTCTCCAGTTTTTCAAAATGATTTAATCCATAAGCAAATCCAATGCTTATTGGAAGCATTATCATTATCACACCAAAATGCCCAAAATACTCAACTAAATAAACAAGACCAAACGAAGTAACAACATACATGAGAGCGCGAGAGAGTGCAAATATCCAGCTTGTATAACTAAAACGCTTAAAAATAGGAAAATGCTTAATATATATGGCTATTGCTGGCAAGCCTTGCGGATTAAATAACATAAATGATGATTGTATCAATAGTACATGAATCGGATCTGTTACAGAATTTAAACAAAACGGAAGTATCAATGCTAAAACCCAAAAAACTTTCAATCTAAATCTTGTAATTATTAACGGATATATTCTATAACATAAAAAAGTTAGGGTGATATAAACCAATAAATTCACTAGTGAAACAATTAGATTATGATGAATTACCTGCTCCACTGAGTAATTAAACGAATTCTTGAGTATATTACTACAATGTATGTATGTAAAATAGAATGATACAGGCCAAGAACAATTGATGAAAAAATATGCAATTGCTGTTTTTCTACTAACTTTTTCATTTATTAGAAGATTATTTTCCAACCTATTTTGATTTATAGAAATTTTATCTGATACATTATGAAGTGCCCTCTTTAAATGACGTTTTGCATCTGCAAAATCAGGTGTCTCTCTTAACGATGTCCTAGCCACTACTCCAACTAGCGCAACACCAGCACCACACATGAATGCGTGTCTCCAATTAAAATTATAACTTGTAACTAAAGATGCTATAGCTAGTGCCACCATAGTCCCAAAGCTTGAAAAAGTGGACATCAGCGAAACTACGGGATATTGGATAGGGGGCTTTGTTGCTTCTGCTAAATAAATCTCAGCACCCATTATTTCTCCCATTGAGGACATACCCTGCATTATTCTACACAATGTTAACAACCATGATGCTGTAATCCCTATTTGTTCATATGTTGGGAGGTTCGCCATAGTAAAACAAGAAACCGCCATCATGAAAGTTGTTATAATTACAGTAGATTTACGTCCAATATTATCTCCAAGCCATCCAAAAATTAACGCTCCAATTGGCCTGAAAACAAAAGTTGTACAAAATGCGAATGCAGATAAAAGAGCAGTTGTATGCGGATCAGTTTTAGGAAAAAATAATTCATTTAACAAAACAGCCATATGTACATATAGCATTAGATCAAAATATTCGAGAAACGTACCTATTGATAATAGCCCTATTGCTTCTTTTTGTTGAGGTTTTAGCATAGAGTATGTCTGTCTATTGTGCATTTGAGACCTTATTTTTTGAACATAATTTATAAGCGGAAAAGTTAAGTAAGTCCAATAATTTAGGAAATTACAAACAAGCGCTAGCCAACTTAGAGTTGGCGCACCCAAGACATTACCATTTATAATTGAATTACGCAACTATAAAATTAATATATTAATAAATCTAATATATTGAATTACTCTGAATTACTCTAAATCGCTAATCTATATGGGTTTCAGCAATTATACATACCTCAATAATAAATGTTGACCTACAATATTCACATAAATATAATTTCTTCACGAAAAGCCATGAGAACATGAATAATAAAAAAAATTATTTTTTACAAGGAGTGTTTTTTCTGATATTGGCTCAGACGATGGTTGGATTTAATATAGTAATGTCAAAATTATTACTTCAACATATCTCAATTTTAGTTTTATTAATTCTACGCCTTACTATGTCGACTTTTATCTCAGTACTGTTTCACTTTCTAATCAATACTGATAAAAACTCAATAAAAACACATTTGTTAAACCTCAATAAAAGGGATTGGATTTTTTTATTAGCTCAAGCTTTGACGGCTGGTGCTTTATTTAATTTCTTGATGCTTACAGGCTTAAATTACACTGATGCAAATGTAGCTGGAATAATTACAAGTGCCTTGCCTGCTATCATTGCTATAATGTCCTTTATTGTAGTCGGTGAAGAAATTTCCATACAAAAAATTCTTGGTATAATTTTTACAACTATTGGTCTTGTTATAATTGCTTGCGACAGTCTAGATATAGTAAATATATCTCATTCATTCTCAGGTGACATAATAGTTTTGCTTTCTTTATTACCAGAAGCTACATACTATATTTTATGCAAAATATATTCTAATAAATTACCAACATTTTTAACATCATTTATTCTTAATGGGATTAATTTACTGGTATTGGTACCAATAATTCCATTCATTCATTGTGATTCTTTGAGCATCAGTACATCAAATTGGTTAATTTTGTTTACAATGAGCTTAAGTTCAAGTTTGTTTTTTGTATTTTGGCAGATTGGGTCTGCAAGGGTCGACGGAATTATAGCCTCTTTATCTACTGCCTCTATGACAATTTCAACCGTTATAATTTCTTGGATCATATTGGGTGAAGAACTAACGAAATTGCAATTAATTGGTATGAGTCTAGTTATTTTATCTATTTTTATTTCTGCGAGGCGGCAGTAGAATAAATAATACTATCTTCAATTTATAAATATTATAACAAATCTTAGCTCAGATCTCAACTTCCCCTTAAAGCTAAAAATTAGCATACAACAGTAGAGAAGAGTATTTGGTAAGATTAGGCATGATCAATTATAGGCTCATATTTCAAGTAAAGTTTTGCTGATTTGTGTTATTACTTGTCTTTGGTGAATGTCTAAGCATAAACTAGAGTTTTACCAAGGAAGAAGGAATTTAAAGACAGAGCCTTTATTATCACTTTCAGCCCATATCTTTCCTCCATGAGCTTCTATCGCTTCTTTGCACAAAGCAAGACCAATGCCTCTTCCACCTGCTATACTTTTTGTTCTTGAACTCACTGAGAATACTCCAAATATATCATATAGCTCATTTTGTGGTATACCAAGGCCCTCATCTGCAACACTAAATTCTACACCATCTTTGCTTTTATAAAGAGACACCTCAATTTTGCCAGTTTTACAGTATTGGATTGCGTTTATGATAATATTATCAATAGTATTAGAAATATAATGTTTATCACATTTATATTCTATCCCATCCTCAATTTCCGTAATAAAATTCCTTGAGTTCTTCATATCGTCAGATATATATATTTTCTTGCAGAATTTTACTCTTTCATAAAGTAACTTACTTAAATTAACTCTTTCTTTCTTTAAATCACTATTTCTACCTGAAAGTTTTGATATGTCAGTAAGATTATTAACAAAACTGCTTAATCTTGTAAAATTATTACTAATCTCCTTCGCTATTTGTTTTCTCTGTTCATCATTTAATCTATCATAGTTGTCGTACAGTGCTTGGCTCATAGAAGTTATAGTCATTACAGGCGTTCTTGCTTCGTGATTTAAATTGCGTAAAAACTCATTTTTTATTTCTAATGTCTGTACTAACTCCTTTTTCTGATTATCCATTTTCGTATTTTGGTAGTCAAGTTTCGTTTCCGTAATTTCTTGATATTCTTGCTTAGGTTTTAAAAAAGCTACCAAAATAATACATATAACAAGTAATGAAAAGATTACTTTAAAATCACTAGAAAAATCTGCAGTAATATCAGATATTCCATAGTTAAATTGGAAAAACTTAAAACTTATGAATATTCCGACAAACATCATAAATATTGCTACTTGCCATCTTACTAATAGTGAAAGCGTCATTAAACAAACTATCATAATAGTCAACATAGTCTGGTCAAATTTGCTTAAAATCAAAAATAAACTACTACTAAATGCTAAGACAAAAAAAATGGTAAAATTCCATAAAATCGGCATAAAATCCAATTTTTTAAATTTTTGCTGCCAAATAGGATATGTAATTAATATGGTTGCAAGCACAAATATTGAATATTCAAGGAATTTTACTAAAGAATGATACATTATCTGTGTATCACGATGTAGCGCAAAAGCATAAGATATTACCAGCACAATGTTAATTAAACCTAAATATACAAAATATTTTTCTTCGCTTGGGGTATTGCATCTACAAAAATCCATTATATTGAAATTATCAAAAAATTGCTTAAGTTTCTCAAAGAATTCTTTTTTTGTTTTAGTGTTTTTATTGACTAATTCATCTTGTTTAGTTTTCCATCCACCTTCTTGATCAAATAAATAATGGCCTCCAAATGTGACCAACATATTAGCAAAAATAGCATGTATAAACCCGTCTACATCAGAAAATAACATGAAATAGACTATGGTTATAAAACCCCCAAACATTCCCGATAAGGCAACTTTTGTACTTGTCCTAAAACCGAAAATTGCAAGAAGTAATGTTACGGTAACAACTGGCATATAAAAACTACAAGTAGTCATTATTATTTCAAGCATATTTGAAGAATATAAACTGAGTATTAATGCAGCAACTCCTATAAAAAATGCACTAAATCTTGCCAAGAGTAGTTCTGATGCTTTGGATAATTTTAAACCTATTGACTCACAAAGATCATGAGAAAACAATATAGAGGAGGAATTAATATAAGAATCTGCTGTAGACATTAACATTGCAAGTATACCAACTATCGCAATTCCTTTTAGATATGTAGGTGTGTAATTGTCTATTATGTGAAGAATAAGGTCATTGTTACTAAGGTTCAATGTCTCTTGTGCAGCTATTGCAATTGCGATAAAATAAAACATAAATCCAATTAAACAACAAAGGCTTGCTGCTATTAAAAATGCTTTTTTTACCTGCTTTGTATCTTTTGCCATGGAGATTCTTTGAAAAATTGCAGGATCAATTCCTGGTATTAAAAAAAATGCGAATAACACTAGACAACTGAAAAATTTAGGATTTGATGTGTTAAAAACTTCTTTTACTTCATATAGTTCGCTATGCTTCATATACTCGAATATTGAGTTTGTATGAGCAATATTTTCAATTACAGCAACCCCTATAGTTGGGATCACAAGACAAAATGTAAAAAACTGAATCATGTCGGTAAAAGTTACTGACTTAATACCACCAAATGTAGAATAGCATATTACTATAAAAGCACTAAGTAGTGATGCGTATAAGCTTGCGATACCAGTTATACTTTGTAACAAAACGGATGAAATAATAAATTCGGCTGCTACAATACCAACAGCTGGAAAAATTCCTAAAATAGAAGTTACAGCTCTTGCTTTACTGCCATATAATTTCCCCATTGCTTCTGCTACAGAAAGACAGCCTAAAAACTCTTCCATCTTTGGAGCAATAAATAAAGCTACTATGAACAGAGACGCAGCATCTCCTATTCCTGGAATAATATGATATAGTCCTGAGTTATACGCTTCAGAAATTTTGATAGTAATAAAATTTGCCGATATCCAAGTTGCAACAATTGTAGCAACTAAAGTAGAAGTTGCAAAATTTCTATTGCCTATAGCATATTCTTTGATTGTTCTTATTCCTCTCCCTGAATAAATGCCAGCTAGCAAATTAACTAACAAAAATGCTAATAAAAAAACTATATCTAGATTGTATGACAAATCTCTACCCAATTTTTTATAGTGAGTTAACTTGAATTAGCAGCGTCATTGCTTCTCTCTTACCTATTATTTAGGTATCGCTCGTCACGCCTAGTATATAATCCAATTTAATTCACTACATATAATGTTATTTGCAAAACTATAGGAGTTGAATCTACAGCAAAATACTTATAATTGCAACTATGTCAATAATCTCAATTTAAAGTTGGCGATTTCTCAGTGAGAAAACAATCTCCAAAAAAACTATCGCAATTGATATTAATTGCCAAATTTCTTATTATATAAAGCCATTAGAATATAATTTATTAGGAATATAATCCAAGCAGAAACAATAACATCGCTCATAAAATGTCCCCCTTGAGCTACTCTTCCAACTCCAACAATTGTCCCAAATACTAAGCCCGCTGCGTAAGTAACTACTTGATATTGCAATGGAACAAGAAAAGCTATTGTAGTAAAATTATATGCTGCTGCTGCATGTCCAGAACTAAATGAACAATTTGATTTGCATTGATCAGTCACTTTATAAACATTTGTGAAAGTTTTCATTGCTCCAAATTCTGTAATTTGTTTTGGTCTTGCTCTTCCAAAATTATCTTTTAATGCTAGATTAACAATAACTCCAGGGCCAAGTATAAGTGACATCAATATAGTAAGATTCAAAACTACTTTCTTGTGATTTTTGCTCTTGATGCAACACAATCTTACTGAAGAATAAATCAGCCATATACTATATAATATAGTAAGAATAGGAACAGTTCTGAACACTAAGATAACAAACCAATGTTTGGAATGTGTAAATCCTATATTTTCATCATAGAAAAAATGCATTACTTTAATATCTAATGCTGGCTCAATGTAAAAAACAATTGATGTAACAAGGAAAACTATAGCAAAGCACAAATTTAATTTATTTAGCAAATACTTACTCTATGTTTTTGATAACTGATAAACATATTACTATTAGTGCGTAAGGTAAATGAAAAATTCATATGTTAGAAAATTAGATTTTCTTTTAAACTGAATTTATAAGATAAGGTTTAGGAAGCTAGCAAGTTTTAACAACAAAATTACCATTATAAATCAGTTTAAAAAGAAACCTAATTATTACAGAAAATTCAATTACTTAGGGCCATAAATAGCATAATTTTTTCTTTTGTGATAAGCCCAATATCGATCTCCATAGGACCAGTGCCAATACTCTGTTGGGTAGTTTATAAAACCTACTTTTTTAAGCACATAACTCATAATTTTTCTATTATTTATTGCTAATTCGGAAATTACATTTGAGTCAGTCTTGGATAATTTTCCATCTATATCATTTATCCAATTATCAGTTTCTATGCCCATATCTAGTTTTTTTCCATTTTCATCAATAAGGTAAACATCTACAGCGCCACCAGTGGAATGTGGAGGAATATTTTTGGAGCCATCAAGATTTATTAATGGTGCTACTAATTTTGTTGCTTCCAAAAAGATTTGTTTGTGATCCCAAGAAGTATTGATAATTTTCACCTTATTATATCTATGGCTATATAATTTTTCTTGTAATTCGAGGCTCCTGTGTCCCTCGTATATACATAGTTTTATACCAGATGGTAGGATATTTTGTGCACGCACTAACATTTCATAGACTTTTTTACGAATTTTCGTGTAATCAGAATTATTTGGGATTTCAGGAGAAGGGCCGAATGCTATGGTGGTTTGATCTACTAAATCAACAAATTCTTCATTATTTTCACATGTAGCGATCTTGAGTATTTCGGGATCAGAAATTAGAATGAATTCTCTTTCAGTGTTATTATTTTTCATTTAATTTTCCCTTTAGTTTTTTTCTTCAAGCAACATCTCTATACCTCTGACTAATCTCCAACTATCTGGCGATGTTGTTGAGTTGAAGTAATCAACTAGTCTACCTTGTCTATCGATCAAATATTTATGAAAGTTCCATTTCGGTGCTGTGCCAAATCCAAGCTCTTTCTTTGCAAATGCATAGAATGGGTTAGAATTTGGTCCTTTGACATGCTCTTTTTTTACTATAGGAAATGTGATGCCAAAATTTAGTTTGCAAAATTTATGAATTTGGTCGTCAGTTCCAGGTTCTTGTTCACCAAAATCATTGCTTGGTACAGCTATAATAACAAACCCTCGATCTTTATATTTTTTATATAAAGTTTCAAGCCCGCCATATTGCTTTGTAAAACCACACTCAGACGCTGTATTTACAATAAGCATAACACTGCCTTTAAATTGGGATAACTTCAGATTTTCTCCATCTATTTTTTTAAAAGAAAACAGATATACATTATTTTTATGTGTTGCCATGGAAGCTTCTGCTAAAAATATTAATGAAAGGATCAGAAGAAAATATTTCATTACTCAACCCATGTAGGAACATCTTGATATTAGAACAATTTTAAACTTATATCTATTAATATTTAATTTATTAATTATAGAAATAAAAGAGCTTTTTTAAGCAAGTAGTAATTTAATAATACCTATACGCAATAAAAAGGTGACAAGTAAAATCAAATATTGGTATAACATATGTTACATGAATTATTTATTAGAAAATGCAGCAATTTGGGATGTTACCGAGTGTCGTCGTATTACTTACGGTTGCGATATTTGTCGTCATTATATTTAAAAAACTAAAATTAAGTCCTGTACTTGGCTATTTTGCTGCAGGAACTATAATTGGGGATTATGGTCTTAAAATTGTTGTATATGATCAAATCCATAATTTAGCAGAATATGGTGTAGTATTCTTACTATATGCGATTGGGCTTGAGCTTTCGGTAGAGAGACTTAAAGCAATGAGGAAATATGTATTTGGTCTCGGAAGCCTTCAGGTGATAATTACATCGGTTATGGTAGCTGGTGTGGTTTCTTTGTTTGAAGGTGATGGAAATAGAGCTGCTGTTATTATAGGAGGCGGGCTTGCTCTTTCTTCAACTGCAGTTGTGTTACAAGTGCTGGATGATACACGAAGTCAATCTACTCAAGTAGGTAGAATTTCTTTTGCAATATTGTTGTTACAAGATTTTGCTGTAGTCCCTCTTCTTGTTATTGTACCAAAGCTTGCTGGAGGAAATTTATCATCGCTTCCTTTAGAAATATTAATATCTATAGGAAAAGCAGCTTTAGCATTAACTAGTATTTTTATCATTGGTAGAGTTTTCTTTAGGCCAGTTTTTGGTTTAATCTCAACTGAAAATGAATCAAGTAGTAATGAACTTTTTATTGCTGCGACTCTTTTAGTTGCTCTTGCAGCTGCTTTCGGAACAGA
>JABDAD010000011.1 GCA_013289335.1 Alphaproteobacteria bacterium
AGTTTATATGGGTGATATTCCACTCATGACAAAAAACGGTACATTTATCATAAATGGGACTGAGAGAGTTGTTGTATCACAAATGCATAGATCTCCGGGAGTATTTTTTGATCACGATGAAGGGAAAACACATTCTTCTGGAAAATTTTTATATGCAGCAAGGATAATACCATATCGTGGTTCTTGGTTAGACCTAGAATTTGATGCAAAGGATTTGCTATTTTTTCGTATAGATAGGAAGCGTAAATTATATGCAACAACTTTGTTGCGTGCAATTGGCATGACTACACAAGAAATATACGATTTTTTTTACTCTTCAACGGTATTTTTCAAAAATAAAAAAGGGTGGAAAACTAAATTTATCCCAGAAGATTTTGTAGCGCAAAGGTTGCCATTTGACTTAGTAAATGCAAAAAACCAAGAAGTTGTGCTTGAAGCTGGTCAAAAAATTACCCCGAGACTGGCAAAGAAATACGCAGCAGATGGTCTTGAAGAGATTCAGGTTAGTGATGAGCAACTTCTTGCTAAATACTTAGCTAGTGATTTATTAAATGATGCGACAGGTGAGGTTCTTGCTGAAATCGGTTCTGAAGTTACAAAAGAAGTTGCAGACATTCTTAAAAATTCATCAATAACTGAAGTTAAATTATTAAATATTTCTCCACAACTCGGGTCTTATATAAGAAATACCATTTTTGCTGATAAAAATACAGATCAAGATCAGGCTTTAATGGATATATTCAGAGTTTTACGACCTGGCGAACCTTCAACCATAGAGGCAGGGAAGCAATTATTTGATAGTTTATTTTTTGATCAAGGAAGATATGATTTATCCGAAGTGGGGCGGATAAAAATGAATTCTAGGCTAGGTATCGATATTCCAATTGAAATGACTATTTTAACAGCAGATGACATTAAACATGTAGTTAAGTCGATGGTTGAGCTTAGAGATGGAAAAAACAATATTGACGATATTGATCACCTTGGCAATAGAAGAGTAAGGTCTGTAGGTGAACTTATTGAGAATCAATTCCGTATAGGATTGGTTCGTATGGAAAAAGCAATTATAGAACGTATGACCTCAGTAACAATTGATACTGTTATGCCTCATGATTTGGTGAATTCAAAGTCTCTTTCAACTGTTGTGAAAGAATTTTTTAGTTCGTCACAATTATCGCAATTTATGGATCAAACAAATCCTCTTTCTGAAGTTACGCACAAAAGAAGATTGTCGGCTTTGGGTCCAGGCGGTTTGAGCAGAGAGAGAGCTGGTTTTGAAGTGCGTGATGTTCACACAACTCATTATGGACGTATTTGTCCAATTGAAACTCCTGAAGGTCAAAACATTGGTTTGATAAATTCGCTTGCTACATTTGCTAGAATCAATAAATATGGTTTTATTGAAAGTCCATATAGAAAAGTTGTAAATGGCCATGTTACAAATGAAGTTGTATATTTATCCGCTATAGAAGAGAGTAGGTACAAAATTGCTCAAGCAAATGTTGCACGTGATAAAAAGAATAATCTTACAGATGATTTATTAAATTGTAGATATAATTCAGACTTTATCATGGTCTCGCCAACAGAAGTTGATTTCATGGATGTTACTCCTATGCAAGTAGTTTCTGTGGCTGCGTCTTTAATTCCATTTCTTGAAAATGATGATGCTAACAGAGCCCTTATGGGATCAAACATGCAACGACAAGCTGTGCCATTGTTGAGAAGTGAAGCTCCAGTAGTTGGTACAGGCATTGAAAAAGTGGTTGCACAAGATTCAGGAGCATCAGTTATAGCATTGCATGATGGGGTTGTTGATCAAGTTGATTCAACTCGTATAGTAATTAGGACTTTTGGAAGTAAGAAAGATGGCGCTCCAGAGGTTGATATATATAATTTAATGAAATTCCAAAGATCTAATCATAATACATGTATTAATCAAAAACCTCTTGTCTCAGTAGGAGATGAAGTTAAAAAAGGTGACGTAATAGCTGATGGTACGAGTACTGAAAATGGTGAGATAGCTCTTGGTAGAAATGTACTTGTAGCTTTCGTTTCTTGGAGTGGATATAATTTTGAAGATTCAATACTTATTTCAGAAAAAATTGCAAAGAGAGATATATTTACTTCGGTTCATATTGAAGAATTCGAGGTAATTGCAAGAGACACTAGGCTTGGGCCTGAAGAAATTACAAGAGATATTCCAAATGCAAGTGAGGAAAGTCTGCGTCATCTTGACGAAGTTGGTATTGTTCATGTTGGAGCTGAAGTTAAAGCTGGTGATATATTGGTTGGAAAAGTTACGCCAAAGAGTGAATCACCAATGACTCCTGAAGAAAAATTGCTAAGGGCAATTTTCGGTGAAAAAGCTGGAGATGTTAGAGACTCATCCTTGCATGTGCCTCCTGGTGCATCTGGTACAGTTGTGGAAGTCCGTGTCTTTTCAAGAAGAGGTGTTGAAAAGGATGAAAGAGCTATAGCAATAGAACATCAACAAATAGAAAAATTAGCAAAAGATAGAGATGATCAACTCTCAATTATTGAGAGATTTGTGTTTATGAAACTTGAAAGCTTGTTATTAGATCAAACTATCGTGACCGGACCTAAAACGGTAAAGATGGGAGAGCAAATTAACGATACGTTGCTTGCCAAATTATCAAAAGGTCAATATTGGCAGTTGGTTGTAGAAAATGCTGAGGTGATGAACGAAATTGAGCAAATCAAACGTAGCTATGATGATATGAGAGATAATTTAAATAAAACATTTTCTCATAAAGTGGACAAATTACAAAGTGGTGATGATTTACCACAAGGTGCTCTTAAGGTTGTTAAAGTGTTTATTGCAGCAAAACATAAATTGCAACCAGGCGACAAAATGGCGGGTAGACATGGAAATAAAGGTGTGATCTCACGTATTTTACCAGAAGAAGACATGCCATTTTTGGAAGATGGTACTGTAGTTGATGTCGTCTTAAATCCTTTAGGTTTACCTTCAAGAATGAATATTGGTCAGATTCTAGAAACACACTTAGGTTGGGCTGGATATAATCTTGGCAAACAGATTGCTGAAAAAATAAGACTTTATAAAGAAGAAGGTGGTGATGTTGAAGAAGTAAAAAAATTCGTACAAAAAATTTATGCTGGTCATGAAAGAGTTGCTTCTGAAATAGAAACTATGGATAAGAAAGATCTTTTAACATTCTGTGAAACGCTTTCAAGTGGGATTAGATTTGCAACTCCAGTTTTTGATGGTGCAAAAGTACAGGATGTTAAAGATATGCTTGAGCTTTCCTCGCAATGTACATCAGGACAGGTAAAATTAATTGATGGGAGAACCGGAGAATATTTTGAGCGTAAAGTTACCGTTGGTTATAAATATCTGCTTAAACTTCACCATCTTGTTGATGATAAAATACATGCTAGGTCAATAGGTCCGTATAGTCTTGTCACACAACAGCCCCTTGGTGGTAAGTCTCATTTTGGTGGTCAAAGATTTGGTGAAATGGAGTGCTGGGCACTTCAAGCATATGGGGCAGCCTATACGCTTCAGGAAATGCTAACTGTGAAGTCCGATGATGTAACAGGTCGTATTAAGATTTATGAATCAATAGTTCGTGGCGATAATAATTTTGAATCAGGAATTCCAGAATCATTTAATGTTATGATTAAAGAATTTAGATCATTGTGTTTGAATATTCAGCTTGAAAATGAAGTTATTATTCCAGGAATAAAAGAAGAAAGCAAGGCATAGAGGGAGAAATATATGGCAGAGTCAATTAATTTTTACGGGCAAGTGAGTAGTGTTCAACAATTTGACATGTTGCGTATAAATATTGCAAGTCCAGAGCAGATTCGTTCATGGTCTTATGGTGAAGTTACTAAGCCTGAAACCATAAATTATAGAACATTTAAACCAGAAAAAGAAGGTTTATTCTGTGCTAGGATATTTGGTCCTGTGAAGGATTATGAGTGTTTATGCGGTAAATATAAGAGAATGAAATATCGTGGAATTGTTTGCGAAAAATGCGGAGTAGAAGTTACAACTTCCAGAGTGAGGCGTGAACGTATGGGGCATATTGAACTTGCAGCTCCTGTTGCTCATATTTGGTTTTTGAAATCCTTGCCTTCTAGAGTAGGAACTCTACTTGATATGCAGCTTAAAGAGCTTGAAAAAGTTCTATATTTTGAATCCTATGTTGTAGTGGACCCAGGTCTTACCCCAATGTATAAGGGGGATACTTTATCTGAAGATGCTTTTCAAAAGGCTCAGGATGAATATGGAGAAGATAGCTTTGAAGCGTTGATAGGAGCAGAAGCAGTTGCTAGACTTCTTATGGATTTGGATTTGCCAGCACTTCAAGTATCGTTGAGAGCAGAACTTACAGATACAAATTCAGAAGCCAAACGTAAGAAAATTGTAAAGCGTTTGAAATTAGTAGAGGATTTTCTAGGTTCCGAAAACCGTCCTGAATGGATGGTTATGACAGTATTACCTGTCATTCCTCCTGAGATCAGGCCTCTTGTTATGCTAGATGGTGGAAGATTTGCTACTTCGGATTTAAATGAATTATATAGACGTGTAATCAATAGAAATAATCGTCTTCGTAGACTGATTGAACTGAAAGCTCCAGATATTATTATCCGAAATGAAAAAAGAATGCTTCAAGAAGCTGTTGATGCATTATTTGATAATGGGAGAAGAGGAAGGGTTGTTAAAAATAATAATAAGCGCCCATTTAAATCTTTAAGTGATATGTTAAAGGGTAAGCAAGGACGTTTTCGTCAGAATTTGTTAGGAAAGCGTGTGGATTATTCTGGACGTTCGGTGATAGTGGTTGGTCCTGAGCTTAAGTTGCATCAATGCGGTCTTCCTAAAAAAATGGCTCTGGAATTATTTAAACCATTTATATATGCAAAATTGGAATTATATGGTCTTGCTACTACACTTAAAGCAGCCAAAAAAATGGTAGATTCTGAGAAACCAGAAGTATGGGATATTCTAGAAGAAGTTATTAGAGAACATCCTGTTTTACTAAATAGGGCTCCAACGCTGCATAGACTTGGTATTCAAGCTTTTGAACCTCTGCTTATTGAAGGAAAAGCAATCCAACTTCACCCACTTGTATGCGCTGCATTTAATGCTGATTTTGACGGTGACCAGATGGCTGTTCATGTGCCTCTATCTATTGAGGCTCAGATCGAAGCTAGAGTTCTTATGATGTCTACAAATAACATATTAAGTCCGGCTAATGGTCGTCCAATTATTGTGCCTGATAAAGATATAGTCCTAGGGTTATATTACCTTACAGTAGATCTTGATGGAGAACCTGGAGAAGGTATGGTCCTACAGGATATTTCAGAAATTCATCATGCGTTATTTCATGGAGCAGTGACTTTGCACTCAAAGGTGAAATATAGAACTACTATGCTTAATGCAGAAGATGAGATGATAACCACAATAGTTGATACTACGCCAGGTAGATTGATATTAGGTGAATTATTACCTAAAAATAAGAACGTAGGCTTTAAATTTGTAAACAAAACAATGACAAAAAAAGATATTTCTGGTGTTATTGATCTCGTTTATAGACATTGTGGGCAGAAAGCAACCGTAATTTTTGCTGATAAATTGATGGAGCTTGGTTTTAAATATGCTTGTCGCTCTGGTATTTCATTCGGTATGGATGATATGATTGTACCTCAATCTAAAGGAAAACACATTACAGATACTGTTGCTGAAGTAAAAGAATTCGAACAACAATATTCTGATGGATTTATTACATTTGGTGAAAAATATAATAAAGTTATTGATTCATGGTCTCGTTGTACAGATAAGGTCGCAACTGATATGATGAAAGAAATTTCGACAATTAAGCCTAAAGTTGAGGATGAAGCTGGTCAATCAAGACTTAATTCTATCTATATGATGGCAGTTTCGGGCGCTAGAGGCTCACCAACTCAGATTAAGCAATTAGCTGGTATGAGAGGATTAATGGCAAGACCATCTGGTGAGATTATTGAGACTCCAATTATTTCTAATTTTAGAGAAGGATTGACAGTTCTTGAATATTTTAACTCTACTCATGGTGCTCGTAAAGGTCTTGCGGATACTGCTCTTAAAACAGCAAATTCAGGTTATTTAACGCGTAGGCTTGTAGATGTGGCGCAGGATTGTATTGTAACAGATATTGATTGCGGAACAGATGAAGGTTTGATTATAACTCCTATAATTGATGCTGGAGAAGTTGTCGTATCTCTTGCTGAGCAAATTCTTGGAAGAAATGTTGTAAATGATATAAAACATTCTGTAACTGGAGAATTAATAGTTGCGGCTGGAGATTTAATTGATGAAGCAAGTTTAGAAAAAATTGAGACATCTGGAATTGATTCTGTAAAATTGCGTTCAGCTTTAACATGCAAGCTAAAAGAAGGTATTTGTGTTAAATGTTACGGTCGTGATTTAGCGACCGGCGATTTAGTATCTGTAGGTGAAGCCGTAGGTGTTATTGCTGCACAATCTATTGGTGAGCCTGGTACACAGCTTACAATGAGAACTTTCCATATAGGTGGTGCTGCTACAAAAGGAGCAGAAGTTTCTTCGGTAGAAGCGAGTTCAGCTTCCAAAATTAAGATTTTGAATAGAAATGTTGTGATAGATTCGAGTAATAACCATATTGTGATGAGTCGCTCTTGTGAAATTTTGCTTCTTGACGAGAAAGGGCAGGAAAAAGCGAGGTATAAAATACCATATGGAGGTAGGCTTTTAGCAGATGATGCAGACCGTGTTGAACGTGGGCAAAAGATTGCAGAGTGGGATCCATATACAATTCCTATTATTACTGAAAAATCAGGAAAAGTATCATTTAGGGATGTGATAGATGGTGTATCATCTAGAGATATAACTGATGATGCAACTGGTATTACAAGTAAAGTAATAAATGAATCTAAACAAAGTGCAAGAGGTGCAGAGTTGAGGCCTCGTATCCATCTAGTTGATGATAATGGAGAAAGTATGTATCTTTCAAATGGTCTAGAAGCAAGATATTATCTGCCAGTAAATGCAATTTTGAGTGTAGAGGATGGGGCAAAGGTAAATGCTGGTGATATAATAGCCCGTATTCCAAGAGAATCATCAAAAACACGTGATATTACAGGCGGACTCCCAAGGGTTGCAGAGCTTGTAGAAGCAAGACGACCGCAGGATCACGCAGTAATTGCTGAAGTAGATGGAAGAATAGAATTTGGGAAAGACTATAAATCTAAAAGGAGGATTGTTATTCATCCAACTGATGGAAGTACACCAATTGAATTTATGGTTCCAAAAGGTAAGCATGTTGTTGTGAATGAAGGAGATTACGTTAAAAAAGGTGATATGTTAATTGACGGAAATCCTGTGTTACAAGATATTCTAAGAGTTATGGGTGTTGAAGCTTTAGCCCGCTATATGGTTCAAGAAATTCAAGCAGTATATCGTCTTCAGGGAGTAAAAATTGATGATAAGCATATAGAAGTAATTATTCGGCAGATGTTGCAGAAAGTTGAAATTACAGATCCTGGAGAAACTACATTGCTGATAGGCGAGAAAATAGATAGAATTGAATTTGAAGAAATTAATACTAAAGCTTTAGAAGCAGGGTTCAGCCCAGCTTCAGCTCAACCAGTATTACAGGGGATTACAAAGGCTTCACTACAAACGAGATCATTTATTTCAGCAGCTTCTTTCCAAGAGACAACTCGAGTGCTTACTGAAGCGGCTGTAGCAGGTAAAATAGATAAATTACACGGATTAAAAGAGAATGTAATAGTAGGAAGATTAATTCCAGCTGGAACAGGATACTATGTTGATAAGCTGCGTAAATCTGTTTAATATATAGTCTTTTACTTTGGATGGTGCGCGCTGTTGAGGCTGGGCACATCTTTAGATTCCGGCGGCATATAGACTATTGTGCCGCTGTCCTTAATAACATTTTGTCCATTACGGTAATAGGTTGGCTTGATACGTATCTGACCGTCACTCATCATAAGAGCGTGTAGGGTTTGGATAAGTTTTTCAGTTACGGAGTGATTTTGCGCAGCATATTGCTAAAGCTGAGCTCCATAATAACTTTCGCTTCATTCTCATCTCGTTCTCCATCAGGAAAATGACCTTTAAGCTGAATCATTTCTTTAATCTCGAGTGGCTTTAATTGATTTCCTTTTATCATCGTTGAATAATGCGTGGTATATAACTTTGCTGTCTCACTTAAAGATGCAAGTACTGTGTAGGATTACAGGCAGCAAAGTTACTATCTCTTTCACTACCTTTATTCTCTAAGATGCTTGGCAATGATAGGTGTGATATTACTATACAAGGGTTTAAATTTGTTGGCATAATATTAAGACCAATATTGGTTTTGTTTACACTACTTGTTATGGAGATAAAAATCTGATAAATCAAGCAGAAGATGCTGATAAGAGTCATAGCATTAGCTGCCATGCCACTATATAATCATTTAATTTGGACATTGAACTAGGAACATTGAAGCGAAGTATATGTGTAAATAAAATAAATTAATTATTAATTAGTAATAATTACGTTAATAAAATGTGTTATAAAAGTATATGAATAAGATTTTTTTATTTTATTAACCATATATTATATTTTACTTTATCATCTGGGTTTTTTACCATGATAAGTCTAACAAATTATTTAAGAGGAAAAAATGTCTAAATCAGCAACACATCCAGCATCAGCACCAGCTCCAGCTCCAACATCAGCAAATGGAGCGGCTGTTACTGTTGCTCCATCTGCGGCAGCGCCAGCTCATCATGAAAGTTTTGGAGAGGATCTTCTTGCAAAAATAAAGAAATTTGGTACAGAAGCCGAGTCTGTTATTCTGCAACTTGTTGATCTCATGAAAGTGCCAGCAGAAGATGTGGCAAAAATTGCTTTACAAGCTGGTGAGCAAGCAGCTGCAAGTGCTATAGAAAAAGATACGCATAATTCTGCAGTTGGTGACTTGGTAGCTGCGGATGTTAGTGGTATGATTGGTGCTGCAGGTAATGCAGCTATATCTACAGTCGATACTGTTGTTACTCATGCTACAGCTGGTGTTGCTGTAAATTCAACTGTTGCTACAGTGGTGGCTGCTGGTATAGTTGTAGCGTCTACAGCTGCTGAAGGTTCTCATAGTGGCTTAGCACAGAATATCGGTAACGCATTGGCTGCGGTGCCGGCATCAGCACCAGTTGGTGCAGCTCCTGTACATGCTGTTGACACTCCAGTAGTTGGCTCTGTAGAAGGAGGTGTAGATTCTTCTGATGCTTAAAAAGGTTCTAGGAGTCTTTTTTTATAACGATCCCAGTATCTGACAATAAATTGGTTTCTTCTTAAAGAACTGTAGTTGAGAAGATAGTGTGTTGATTTGACAGATACGTTGGAAATCACATGTTATATTAAGAGAATTCACGATTATTCAGGAGGAAATGGTGTTGCACCATCTCCTCCAAAACATCTAAATACTTGCGATAAACTAAATCTTATCGCGCTTTTTACCACTTATTTCTTTATATACCAGTTTCCCATATGCTAGAGATAGCGAACTTCTTGTAATAATTCGTAATATCTGTCGGTTTTACTGCTATATATTGACTTATAAGATTCCCCAGCCACTTTTTGTGTAATATATGCTCTCCATCTTTGATGGATAAGATCATTTTCCTTAAAGCTCTTAATAAAGAAAAATTATCAATATTATGCTGCTCCAAGTTTAGTGATGGTTAATTTAAGATTTTGTCTGTGTTTCCTCTTTTTTTCCAGAGATCCTCAAGCCTAAATATTTCTCTAGTCTCTGGATGAAATAAATGTACTATAACATCTCCACAATCAACTAACACCCATTGTCCATCACTTAATCCTTCAATGCCAACATTTAAATTACTATTGTTTCTAACCTCAAGACTTATAAATTCTCCAATAGAAGAAACATTTTTTGATGATCTTCCATTTGCAATAACGAAATATCTTGCTAGAGCATTATCTTTACCTAGATCCATCACAAAAATATTTTCTGCTTTTTTGTCATTCAAGCATTTTATAATAAAATCCTTGAGTTTTTCATCTGTATCTAATTTCATTCAATATAATTTACCCATATATCATATTGCCCTAAGTCAAAACCTATTTTAGTTGAAGTATTTGCGTTGACTAACTACTTGAGCATCACTCATAACTTCTGGCGTTTCATTTCTTTTTTCGTAAGCTTTATTATGTCTATTTTTATCTTTTACTTCTTCTTTCTCTGATTTTTCAGTTTTGTGGAAAATTTGTTCTGAAGTTGGCTCTCCAGTTATTTCAGATGATTTTTGTCCTAGCAAAGCTTTCATACTCACTTTTATTTTTCCTTTTTCTGAGCCAATAATTTTTACCTTGACTATTTGTCCTACTTTTAAATGGTCTTCAATCGAAGCGACTCTTTGAAGGCTTATTTCACTAATATGCAAATAGCCATCCTTGCCACCTGGAATTCCTACAAAGGCTCCTGATTCTAGAATTTTAAGAATAGTCCCATCTAAAATTGATCCCACTTCTGGTTCGAATGTGATAGCTTTAATTTTACTTAGAGCTATTTCAATTTTTTCTTTTCCTACTGCAGAAACTTGCACTATTCCATCATCGTTAATGTCAATTTTTGCTCCACTAACTTCACAAATTTCTTTAATCACTTTTCCGCCTGGACCAATTAGGTCCCTTATTTTGTCTTTATCAATTTTCAACTTTACAATTTGTGGCGCATGTTTACTTAAGGCAGTCTTATGTTCTGTGATAGCTTGAGCCATTTTCTCGAGAATATGAATTCTTCCCTCTTTTGCCTGTGATAAAGCAATTTTCATGATTTCAAAATTAATTCCAGCAACCTTAATATCCATTTGTAGTGCTGTTATACCATTTTTTGTTCCAGCCACTTTGAAATCCATATCACCGAGATGATCTTCATCTGCCATAATATCTGATAAAACTACGAAATCCTTACCTTCCTTTATAAGACCCATCGCAATTCCTGCTACTGGAGATTTAAGAGGAACACCAGCCTCCATCATAGACATACTTGCTCCACAGACTGTTGCCATAGAAGAAGAACCGTTTGACTCAGTAATCTCAGATACTACTCTTACAGTATATGGAAATTCTTCTTTTGTAGGCAGCATAGGATTAATAGCGCGCCATGCAAGTTTACCATGACCTATTTCTCTTCTTCCAGGAGCTCTAAATGGAGTTGACTCATTTACAGAATATGGAGGAAAAATATAATGTAGAAGAAATTTTTCTTTGCCTTCTCCATCAAGATTTTCATACATTTGTTCATCTTGGCTTGTACCAAGTGTTGTTGAGACTAAAGCTTGTGTTTCGCCTCTCGTAAACAAACTTGAGCCATGTGCTCGTGGAAGGATCCCTACCTCAGAGGCAATTGGCCTAATTTGTTCTGGTTTTCTTGAGTCGATTCTAATTTTTGCATCTAATAGACTATTCCTTACAACTTTTGCTTTTACTTCTGCAAATGCAATCTCCAATTTTAAATGCCCGTATTCTTCGCCGTATTTCGCTTCAATAGGAGCAAAAATTCTTGACATTGCATGATAGCGTTGTTGCTTGTCTATGATTTTAAATGCTTCTACAATTTCATTGCCATAATCTTTAGAAATTGTGGAAATAAGCTTTTCTATCCCAAGCTCTGGATGGGTCCATTTTTGTTTCCCGGCTTCTTTTGCAAATTCTTCAATCAATTTTATGATTGGTTGCATGTTTTTATGGCCGAATTCTAAAGCATTTAGCATTTCGGTTTCAGAAAGTTCATGAGCTTCTGACTCAACCATCATTACTGATGTATCTGTTCCAGCTACCATTAGGTCTAGTGTGCTTCTTGAGATCATTTCGTGCGAAGGATTAAGTACGAATTCCCCATCAATATAACCAACTCTGGAAGCTGCAATAATGTCCATATAAGGGACGCCTGATATAGCAAGTGCTGCTGATGCGCCAACTATTGCAAGAATTTCAGAACAATATCTCGGATCATGAGATAATACTGTACAAATAATTTGAGTTTCATTAAAAAAAGCTGGATGGAATAAAGGACGGATTGGTCTGTCAATTAACCTTGAAATCAAAACTTCTTTTTCCGAAGGTTTCCCCTCTCTTTTTAAAAATCCTCCTGGGATTTTGCCTCCCGCATACGCCATTTCTCTATAATGCACTGTAAGTGGAAAAAATGTGGCATCATCCTTAACTTCTTTTGCACTTACAGTCGTGCACAATACGACACTATCACCCATACAAACTAAAACAGCACCATCAGCTTGTCTTGCAATTTTTCCAGTTTTGAGCGTGATTACCGCATCTCCCCATTTTACTTCTTTAACTATTTCTTTAAACATAAATTTTTCCATTTTATAATTTCTTTAAATATACTTCTTTTGTGGGGAGGAAGACTTAATCATGCTACTTTGCCTTGCATTTTGCAAGTTTTGCAGTATTTAGCAAACATAATTCAATAAACATAACAATTAAGTTTGCTATATTGTTACTTTCTTATACCCAATTTTTTAATCAAATTTTGATATCTTTCTAAACTTTTGTCTTTTAAATAATTTAGCAACCTTCTCCTGCGACCCACAAGAATCAACAAACCTCTTCTTGATGAGAAATCCTTATGATTTATCTTACAATGTTCTGTAAGATTATTAATTCTTTCTGTAAGCACGGCAGCTTGTACTTCTACAGAACCAGTGTCATTTTGTGTTGTTGCGAAATCACCAATTAATTCTTGTTTTTTTGCAGCTGTAATCGACATCTAAAACTCCTTTGTTATAAATTAAAAACTCTTTTTATATTAAACAACCCACTATCAATGCTTCCTATCGCACACAAAATACTGTTACAATAAATAGCGGTACAACCTTCTGAAACATCTTCAAAAAATAGCTTCTGACCATTGCGTATGCGTTTTGCCTCATCCTCACTAACATTGATAACCAGGATGTCGTCCAGTACGAAATCAATTGGAAAAATAAGGCTCGAAAGTTGTTGTAAGTTATCTTGCATCTTCACATCGTTAACGTTTATAGCAGAAGCTATAGCGAATTTCCCGACCTTTAGACGAATCAATTCTACCACATGCCCAAGATTTTGCAAGCTAAATCCTATATCTTCTGAAAGAGTCCTAATATAAGTACCTTTAGAACATTCACATATTAAAGTGGCAGTTTGCTTTTTAGCATTGAACTCAAGAAGCTCCAAGTTGTAAATATAAATTTTTCTTCTTTTTAATTCTGGAACATAGCCAGAACGGGCAAGTTTATAAGATCTTATCCCGTCAATTTTTATAGCTGAAAAGGCAGGTGGTGTCTGATAAATTGATCCTATAAATTTTGGGATTATTTCATTTATATCAGATTCTTTTACTATTTTATCTGTAGTAGATACTATCTCACCATCAATGTCACCAGAAGAGGTTTTAGATCCGAATTGTATAGTAAATTGGTAGGTTTTTTTGGCATCTATAAGCATTTCTGCGAGTTTCGTAGCTTCGCCGAGCGCTATGGGCAAAACTCCCTCTGCAAGCGGGTCTAAAGTTCCTGTGTGACCAGTTTTAACATTATTAAATGCACGTTTTACAATTGCCACAGTAGCAGCGGAGCTTATGCCTCTAGGCTTATTTATATTAAGCCACCCATTTATTATTGTCATAAATATATTGAAAAAATTATGTAGAGTTTATAATATACCATGATTATTTCATAATAAATTATTATTAGGTAAAAATGGCACAAATTCCTCTTGGAAAACAAGTGAAATATAGCTCAGTTTACGATCCTGCATTACTTTTTCCAATTCCAAGAAGTAATAACAGGATGGATTTAAAAAATGGAACAAATTTTTATGGTGTAGATATTTGGAATTGTTATGAGGTTTCGTGGCTTAACATGAATGGCAAACCATGCGTAAGGATTTTAGAATTGTATATACCTTCTACAACAACAAATATTGTTGAGTCGAAATCTCTAAAATTATATTTATTCTCTTTAAATAACAATAAATTTGATTCAGAAAAAACTGTGATGTCATTGATAAAATCAGATTTAGAAAAGGCGCTTGGTTCTTCGGTAGAAGTAGTTTTACATAATATTGAGCATTTTAAAAATCAAAAATTAAATAATTTAGATTATTTATGTATTGACGATTTGGATGTTGAATGTGATCCAAGTGATAAAGGTGTAACTTTGTTACAAAAAGACGCAAAAATTGTTACAGAAAAATTTTATACTAATCTACTTAGATCAAATTGTTTAATTACTTCACAGCCTGATTGGGCTACACTATATGTATCGTATAAAGGTCCAAAAATTGATCATTCAGCATTTTTGAAATATATTGTTTCTTTTAGGTCTCATGACGAATTTGCTGAACCACTTGCAGAGAGGATATTTGATAATTTAATCTCACAATGTAAGTGTGAGGAACTCACGGTATATAATAGATCAACTCGTAGAGGTGGAATTGATATTAACCCGATAAGATCAACCCACGAAATTTCTGATGTGAAGTCGTTAAATATAAGGCATCCAAGACAGTAAATCTATATAATCTATTAATTTGACATGTTATTGTACTTTGCAGTCATCAAGCATTTAATGAGGGATCTATTCTTAAGAAAAGAGATCCCTGCTTTCGCAGGGATGACGAGAATAGCTTAGCTTCAATACTCAGTCCTATATTTTGAACATGGCACTAATCTGTGTCACTATTTCCCATGATAGTCATTTTTGCTTCATAAAGTATGTTAATATAATAGTCTTCTTCCTCGGTGCTTGCGTTAGGTATAGGGTTTGTCGTATAATTTTCAGGATAATTTTTAACTAAACAGAAAAGTTCATGAATAAAGTTTATTGTTTTACGGTATAAATCTTCTCCCTCTGTATTTTCTAAAATTTTGGCAACAGATTCGATGAGTGACGGAACGTCATCTTTTTCAGCATCAGATATTAAGGCCTTAAATTTTTTATCAATAATATCATAAAAAGTTAACTCACTTACCGAGTCAGATGGGGCAAATTTTGTGCTTGCTTCCAAAATATAAGATGCCATTAACAAATAATTATTCATATCTACCAAACCGCAATTAAGTCAATTTTAATCTAAGCCATTTACCAGACTTAAATCTACAATATAGAACTACAGTAAATACTATACTGCTTATAGTAGTGATCATCCATCCTATAGCAAAGTGTTTCACTCCTATTGAAAGTAATACATAGGTAGGCACTAACTTAAGAAGCCACCCTGAGAATATCGTTATTATCATTACAAATTTTGTATCTCCACCGGATGTTAATATTCCAGATATAATCCAGCCAATTCCAGCTACCAAATAATATAACCCCACCCACGGTAATGTATATTTTGTATAGTATATTATTATGGCATCATTAGTGTATAATTTTGCTATATTTTTAGAGAAAAATGTGAAAAAAAATAAAATTATAAATGAGCATATAAAGTGAATTTGTAATGAAGATTTAAGTAATTTCGGGATTAATTCAAGCTTGTTTTCACCTATAATGTTAGCTGCTAAACCTCCTATAGCTTTCTGTATCCCCCATAATAAAAAAAATATAAATATACATAAATTGACTCCAATATTATTGTTGGAAACATATTCTGGTATTTTGTTTATTATTATTATTTGAAGAACATAATTTGCTATATCTTCAGATATGAATCCAGCAGATGAAGGAATGCCAAGTTTCAAGCATTTTGTAAAAATTACTTTATTAAAATGATAATTTCGAGTGTTATATTTATTATGATATTCCTTGCTTATAAAAAAGTAGAAAATCACGAAAAACTGTATAGATAAGGATATTGTAGTTGCAATCGCCGCTCCAGCAGCTCCGAGTGGAGATATAAATCCATCTATTCCAAATATCAAATTATAGCTAAGTATTATGTTTATAATATTTCCTATAATACTATTTATTAAAATGATTTTTGTCTTTTTTATCCCTACAAAAAATCCATTCAAAGATCCAATTGCAGGGGAAATTGCCATAAAACATATTGCGATTTTAAAAAAATTGCCTGAGGATTCATAGTAAGTTTTGGGGATTATATATTGTCCTAAGTAGAGCCCAATCGGTATATAGAATACTATAGCAATACATGAAAAGAAAAGCATCTGCCAAGATGCTACAGGCACCATTGAATTTTTGTTGAGCCCATTATATTGTCCTGAGAATACTTCCGTGGTTATTGTGATAGATGATATGCTCCAGTCTAGTAAAAATAGAAGCAATCCCATGAAAACCACTGCATTCATAATATTAATGTCAAATCTTGCTAGCATAATACGGTCAAACATGATCATTATGCCAGAACTTAAGCAGCTAATGATTAAAGGAAATGCTACGTTCAAGACTCCTTTTATTGTATGATTTTCGTAATCTGGCATTGTTTATCTATAAAAAATGTAATTTAGCTTATATTATGGCAATGGCTTTGGTGAGTCTGATAATGTGCGTAAATATGCAATTATATTTGCCACATCTTCTTGCTTATTGAAACCAGCAAAGGACATCTTAGTACCATTAACAAATTGCATTGGTTTATGAAGAAATTTTGCGAGACTTTCATAATCCCAGTTTCCTCCAAGCATTTTTAATGCAGATGAATATGGGTACCCCTCGTGGGATGCCTTCACCCTCTCAACAACATCCCACAAATTTGGACCAACTCTATTCGGCCCACCTTTCTCTAGATTATGACATGATGCGCATTTTACAGATAATAATTTCCCACTGTCAGCAGAAGCTGTTTTCATCAAAGTTTTTATATCAATATTTATTTCTTTTTCTCCTGGCACTGCTGTAGTAGGAGGAGCGATTTCTGTGACTGCAACTTCAAAGCCACGTTGTGTTGGATGAAGATTTGGCTTATATAAAATATCAACAATTTTTCCAGTAAGCATAGCTATTAGACTTGCTACTAAAATTGATGCCAAAATTTTATTATTTTCGCGACCAGACATTATTTATTCCTTTTCAAGTACTATTAGATGTTTAGTGGTAAACAACTTGATAGTTATTCTTTATTTGATACTATGCGTCAATGAACATGCATAATAAATATTACATATAATTATGTCAAAAGTTTTTAAAATAGCTACTTGGAATATAAATTCTATTAGGATTAGATTAAATCAATTAGAGAATTGGTTGCATTCAAACAATATAGATATTCTTTTGCTGCAAGAAATAAAGTGTCAGAATGAGCAATTTCCTTTAGAAATATTTGAAGAGCTTGGATATAATTGTTATGTTCATGGGCAGAAGTCATATAATGGTGTTGCAATATTATCAAAATATAAAGCAGATGAAATAATTACAAATTTCCCGAATAATCCTTGTAAAGAAGATAGAAGGTTTATTGAAATAAATCTGCAACTTCCATTTGGTTATTCGAGAATAATTTCCATTTATGTACCAAATGGAGGTGAGGTTTTTAGCGAAAAATACGAGATGAAATTAGAGTTTTTAGATAGTCTAAAACAATATATGTCTTTAAAAGATTTCGGTGATACGGTAATTATAGGTGGTGACTTCAATGTAGCTTCTGAGGAAATCGATGTATATTCAGTTGAAGATATGAGGGAACAAACTTGTTTTACTGATAAAGAAAGAGCAAAAATTCGATCAATAATTAACAATGGTTTCGTAGATCCATTAAGGTTAGTGGATTATAGCAATAATATTTATAGTTGGTGGGATTATAGAGCAGGATGCTTGCAAAATAATTTTGGGCTTCGGATAGATTATTTTTTAACCTCCGCGAATGTTACAAAAATTTTACAAAACTGCTATGTTGATAAAGCACAAAGAATTGTACAGAAAACTTCTGATCACGCGCCAGTCATTATGGAGATTGATTTGTAATGCTTTCATATACTTAATATCTAAAGAGTAGAAGACTGATTTCTGAGTTTGTTTTGCGCTGCTGCCATACGTCTTTCGTAGTACTTAGACGCTGCACCATCCGGTGTATGAGCAGCTAGTGCTTTCCCAAGCATACTCACGGTTTCATCCACTCTTACAGCGGGACCTGCTCTAGAGCTTGTGTGTGCAGGTGTAGCGCTCACAGAGCTTACTCCAGGTCTTGTAACAACTGATGAACTACTTGCAGCGCGACCTGATGATGTAGGAGCAGCGATATGCACACCATATGCAGTAGATGTTGTACGGTAATCTGCTCTTGCAGGATGAGGTCTAAATTCATCCATTTTCGCTGCAACTTTTGCACGCATAGACGGATTTGGAACAACTCTTACAGATATAGAAGGTGTGGGTGGTGGTGGAAATACACTACTTGTTCTACTACGCTCTGCATAAATCTTGCTTTGTTCTCCAGCTGATAGATCTGAGAACTTAGCTCCTGATAGTATAGTAGGTGTTTCGCTATCATCTTTATGTCTATCTGAAGGCAATTCTATAGACAATTTGCTAATTCTTTCTTCTAAATTAGATCTAAGCAATTCTCTCCTTTCTACAGTTGCCGCAGGATTAAGATAAGCCATACCAATTTGCAATTTAGTGGCTTGAAGTAGTCGCATAAGTTCATGATCTTCTTCTTTCCTACTGTTACTCAAATGCTTAACTGCATGATCTACATCTTTAAAAAGACGTTTCAAGTCTGGGTTGATTCTGAAAGCCTTAGTACGTTTATCTAACTCCCACCCCCAATGAGGATTCGGCTCCATACTAGTTTGCTTAATATGCCCTGCACCAATTATTCTATCCAAAGGTTTATGTATATTGAATAGTGCTAACAATTCACTTTCACTGCGCACTATACTCACTCTACCGTCAGATTCCACAGAAATCCATGGAGCCTCAAGCGGTTGCACATAATCTAAATTATATTGTTCTGGACCATGACTAATTAAATCCCTTCCTATTGTTGGCGCTATTACATCCCTAACTACAGCCTTTAGTACATCGGGTCCTTGGCCAATCATATCTTCAACATCCCTTCTATCATACGTATCATGACTCAGATCAGACATTCTAGATCCATATGCGAGTACATCAATATCTGCAGTTATAGGTAGTACTCTTGCAATAGATCCATCTCTGTTAAAGCTTGGTTTACAAAAAATCTTTACAGCAACTGGTTTATATTCAGATCCTATATCGATTGCTCTACCTACTATATGATGATTTTTATCTATAGGATAGAAATCATCACCTCTTTTAATTGCAAAAATTGTTTTGTTTGACACATCTTTTTTAGCAATACTTCTTGTATTTTCAAAAATATATATTTGTTCTCCTGTTGTTGTTAATAATCCTGCACTTACCACGGCTTTTCTTTGTAATTCTGCAAGTGTAGCGTCTAATTCATGACTTTCGGTCCTACCTTCTCTCGCATTCGCTTTGAGCCTTCTATAATTTTCTATCATTTCTTCTGAGGTATGCAAAGAATGAGAATTTTCTCTATTAGCTTTATCGATATCTACTGGATTGTCTCTTCTCCCAGCTTTACTAATAGATGAACGCTCAGGTATATATCCAGCCAGAATAGGTTCTTCTGAAGATTTACCATGTACTGCCATATTTTTCCCAACAGCATTTCTTTTTTTTAAAATAGGTAAGGCATCTGGATTAACAGACCTTAGGATGATAGGAACTTCCATAGCTTGAGCGGCCCCTGCGATCTGCGCAAGTACATCTCCTTCAATGGATGTAAGAGCTTCAGCGTCAGTTCTCCGTACCGATGCTCTTTCTTCTGCAGTAAGAGCTTTGCAGCAATCATCAGGCGCACTTCGAGACATATTGTACCTATAAGTAATTGATTTTATATCTTTTCAAACTTGAGGTTATATTATCACGCATAGTTAAAAAATATGTTCACCTTATCACTATAATAATATAATATTATTTAATTGTTGTTGATACATCACACCAAAAGTGATATTATGCATCCAATAGAAGTTATAAGTTAGGAGATAATTAATTATGACAATTCCTACAAAAAAAATTAAGACCGCGATACAGAATATTAAGAATAATCTTGCTAAAACGTTAGATATCGATGAATTAGTTACTGACATAAAACACATTCAATATGAAAAGGGGAGTGAGAATCTGAGTACTATACTTTCCAAATATGACGCAAGTACGCGGTCTGAAATAAAAGTTTTAATCAACCTAATTAATCCAAATACTTCTAGATGGAGTTTTGAATACCTTATTAAATCTTTTGTTGATGATTTTATAGGAGTGGACGAGAACTTAGGCTGGCTTGATCATACAGATGCAAGCATTCCATTTCAACTAAAGACTTTAGCTCTAGAAGTTCTCGGAGACTGTGATTAATTTACTATAGTATAATTTAACAACAAAATTTGATATAATATTAGGTATATAAAACAATTCACTATAAAATGAGGATTGTCATGCCATATAAGACCAATAAAGATTTGCCAAAGTCTGTAATACATGTACTTCCAGAACATGCTCAAGATATTTACCGCGAAGCTTTTAATCACGCATATACTGAATACAAAGATCCTGATTCTAGAAAATCTGGAGTTTCTTTAGAAGAAACTGCTCATAAAGTTGCATGGGCAGCAGTAAAGAAGAAATATCAAAAGACTAACGACAAATGGCAAACAAAATAATATTATAAGTTGTCAAATAAGATAAATGCGAGATTTGTGAATAACATGATTACATCAGTAATGAAGCTTGATAGAATATCTCAAAGTTGATATTGTGTACAGAGCAAATTATAGAGAAGAAAGTGGAAGAGGAATTTACATTTTTTGGTGCAAAAAAAGTAGCTAGTAATATTAAAACCGATTTAGTTGATAAATTATTTTCTAACGTATCTGACCGTTACGACATAATGAATGACCTTATGAGTTGGGGAATTCATAGGATATGGAAGGATCAATTTTCTATGTTAATGGATATCCCAAAGGCAAAATTATTGGATGTAGCAGGAGGAACTTGTGATATTGCTGAACGTTATTATGGTTTCGTTGAGAGGAATGGTTACAAACCCGATATAACAGTATTTGATTTAAACCATGATATGCTCAAAATAGGTTCTGATAAGATGTTAAATAAAGGTTTAATAGGGGTAAATTTTGTAAATGGAAATGCAGAAAATCTCCCGTTTGCAGATGGTAGCTTCGATTATTATAGCGTGTCTTTTGGTATAAGAAACTTTGCTTGTATAGATAAAGCACTAAAAGAGGCGAAAAGAGTCCTCAAGAAAAACGGTAAGTTTTTGTGTTTAGAATTTTCTAAACCTAAAAATCTCTTGCTCAGTAAGCTTTATGACTTATACTCTAAAAATGTTATTCCTGCACTTGGTAGTACATTAGTAGACAGAGACTCTTACGAATATTTAGTAGAAAGTATCAAAAAATTTCCATCACAAGAAGAGTTTGTGGAAATGGTAAGAGAAGCTGGATTCAGCAACGTAGCATTCAGGGATCTATCAGGTGGAATAGTTGCGATACACACAGGATATAATTTTAAGTTTTCCGGTTGATTAGATGACTAGGGATAGAAGAAAAGCCTAGAAGCATCAGGGAAGCTATGAGCAACAGCGCTTCTAATTCAAGTAAATTTACTATAAATATTACTATAATGAATATTGTTTCTCTATTTATGTTCTTAAGAAAGTCAGCTACAAATGGCTTAGTGTACTCTATCGCACAATTTTCTAAAAAAAGGACATTGTATTTTATAAGTTTTATTATAGCACCATTTGCAACAATTGGATTCTACTGCAAAAGAAAAAAACCTAACATTGCTAAAACTATAGAAAATCTAGGGCCGATTTTTATAAAATTCGGACAAACTATCTCAACCAGGCCTGATTTAATAGGGAATGAATTTGCACATTCTCTATCTAACTTACGTGATAAACTTGACCCTTTTCCATCTAAAATCGCCATAGAAATAGTGGAAAAAGAATTTGGAAAAAAGATAGATGAAATTTTTTCTTATTTTAGCAAAGAATCAGTTGCTGCTGCTTCAATTGCCCAAGTTCATAAAGCAGAGTTAAAAGACGGCAGTAAAGTTGCTGTTAAAATACTGCGGCCTGAAATCAAAAAATTATATAAAAGAGATATTAGTCTGCTGTATATGTTTGCAAAAATAGGAAATATAATTTTTAAGCAAAATAAAAGGCTAAAACTTTTTGAAATTGTCAAACTTTTCGAAAAATCGATGAGATTTGAGTTAAATCTCAAAAATGAAGCAGCAGCATGTTCTGAACTTTATGATAATTTTGAATTTGATAACAATATTGTGATCCCAAAGGTTTATTGGGATTATTGCACAACCCAAATATTTGTAATGGGATGGATTGATGGAATATCCATATATGATAGTTCTTTACTTGAAACATATAATCTTGACAAGAAAGATATTGTAAAAAAACTGGCTACTTGCTTTTTAAATCAAGCCTATAGAGATGGGTATTTTCATGCTGATTTACATCCTGGTAATATTTTTGTTCAGAAAGATGGGAGAATTGCATTAGTTGATTTTGGGATAGTTGGAAGGCTTGAAGAAAGGGATCGTATTGCCATTGCAGAAATATTGCATGGATTTATCAATAGAGATTATAAAAAAGTAGCAGAAGTTCATATCTTCGCTGGTTATGTAGAACAGGATACAAATTTGATGGAATTTGCTCTTGCGTGCAGAATGATAGCTGAACCAATAGTTGGAAAACCTGCAAATCAAATTTCTATTGGGAAACTACTGGAAAATTTATTTGAAATTACTACAGAATATGGAATGGAGATTCAACCTAGGTTATTATTGTTGCAGAAAACTATGGCAGTTCTAGAGGGGATTAGCCAAACCTTAGATCCAAAAGTAAATATGTGGGATTTAGTCAGGCCTTGGATTCAAAACTGGGCTACCAAAAATATAACATTAGATGCTAAATTATTTAGATTATTAAAGCTATTTATTAAGGATCTTAAAACTAAACTATAGTCATTCAGTTTGGATAATGGGGCTAGGAGTGACGAGTGAATCTACTAAACTTATGTATGTGACTAACAACAATGATGCTAATCCAAGTTATAATGGCTATAATACCTAATTCGTTAAATTTTATCTTGACTAAATCGTTGTATTATATATATTTTGACAGTGTTAAATTAACAATTGGACGTGTATGTTTGCAGTAATAAAAACTGGTGGCAAGCAGTATAAGGTTGAACCTAATCGTATCATCAAAATTGAAAAAATAGAAGGCGAACCTGGTACAGAGGTAGAATTTCGTGAAATTTTGATGATAGGTGAATTTTCTAAACCTTCTGTTATTGGTACTCCAACTGTCAATGGTGCTGCTGTTAAAGCTAAGATTCTTGATCAATATAAAGATGAGAAAGTCTTAATTTTTAAGAAAAAACGCCGTCAAAATTATCGTCGTAAAAAAGGGCATCGCCAAGAAGTGACAAGTGTACAAATAATAGATATCAAAAAGAAATAATTTTAGAGAGTAAGAAAAATGGCAACGAAAAAAGCTGGTGGTAGTTCCAGAAACGGTAGGGATTCAGCTGGCAGAAGACTTGGTGTAAAAAAATCAGATGGTCAGTTTGTAATTGCTGGGAATATTATTGTTAGACAAAGAGGGACTCGTTTCCATCCTGGCAAAAATGTTGGTATCGGTAAAGATCACACTATTTTTTCTTTAATATCTGGTAGTGTCGCATTTCAAAGAAAAAGAGACAATAAGGTTTTTATATCTGTAACAGAAGCTCAGGCTTAGTACTCTTACATATAGTCAATTACTTAGAATATTGACCGTTCTTCTCTCTTGCCTAGTACTCGTAGGCTTCGCTTCAGTAGACTTCTTTCCAGCCTTACTTGCATTGCTGGATTATTGGTATTGGTACGTTGGTTCTCGAATTTTCGTGTACACTGCGGTTCTGCGCTTCTCTCCTCCCAAATCCCTGAGTGCAAACGTGTTCGAAAAGAACTTTGCCTAATATCTAATTCAATGTAATTTATTATAGTGAAGTTAGTATTATTGAATCTGGGATAATTGTTTGTATTTAAGTTCGTATAATTTGTCAGCTTTTTTTGCAAGTGCTTGATTATGTGTAACTATAATTGTAGAAGTACCTTTTGATCTTGCTAGTTCTAGAAAGATTTCAAAAACTTCCATGCTAGTTGAAGGGTCTAGATTTCCTGTCGGTTCATCTGCGAGTAGTAATTGTGGCTCATTAAATAAAGCTCGTGCTACTGCAACTCTTTGTTGTTCTCCACCGGATAGTTGTCCTGGAAAATTAAAAGCACGATTTTTCATACCTAATATTTCTAAATATTGATCAGCAACAATAAGCGATTTTTCGTAATCTTTTCCTGCAACCAGAGCTGGCATTATAATATTTTCTCTAGCAGTGAAG
>JABDAD010000012.1:0-14940 GCA_013289335.1 Alphaproteobacteria bacterium
GGTAGCTCTGATGAGTTAGCTTTCTCTTTTTATAAGCCAGATGCAGATGAATTACTGTCTTTAAGGCATTATTTTAGTGATCTTTATGTAAGAAAAGTAGTATCAGGAAGATTAGAAGAGGTTTTGCGAAGGAATTTGGTTGATAGTCATAAGGAAGAAGCAATAAGATTAAAAGATAAACTCACTGGTGCTACAAAATTTCTTAGCGAGGAGATAGCTTCTAAAATAACCAAAATAGAGACTATACATAATCCTGAGACTAATGCTGGTTATTTATATCAGATTAAATGTGTTGGTTTATCTTCTATACCAAGAGGGGTAGAAGGTTTAATAAACCAGCTATCTAGAAATATTGTAGATAGTAAAGATCATATTAGAGTAGATTATAATGAACGTTCAGATGAGCTGTTAATAAGGTTTAATCCTGAACATATAAAACAGACAGCATATGCTAGTAGCATTTTTGTTTCAGGTAGTGGTAGTGCCACCAGAGTACAAGCAGTTGTCGCCACGGAGAGCAGAAACTGGAGAGAAGATTCTGATATTACTTTAAGATCTGATCAAAAACAAACATGTCTAAAAAGCCTAGTATTAGAGCTTAGGCCATTTGGCAGAGATGATCTACAAATTTTAGAAGATGTATGTGCAAGTAACAGCAAAATAGGAGATGAAGTAAGAGGACTACTTATTCAATCAGAGCATATGGGTAAGACATTTCTTCACGTTGCTGCAGAAAGTGGGAATGTTAAGTTACTGGAGGCAATGTTGATGGCAGGAGAGAGTGCTAATAGCAAGTGGCATTCTGAGAGAGCTAGCAAGACGCCATTAGAGCTAGTGTGTGAAAGATTAGAAGTTATGCCTCAGGATAATGCAGAAGACATAGCAACCTATAAAGAAATAATATATATACTGGTAAATAAGGGTGCAAGTTCTGAAGCTTTAAGAGAGTTAAAACATAAGGAGCTTGTAGCAGAGATAAGAAAAAGTGAAGTTCTTTCAGAAGCAAGAAAATATACAGATACTAAAGTAGGAGAGGTGAGAGTTGATTTAGATAAATTACAAGTTAGTTTTGAGAAGCATCTAGATAGTATACCTACTGGTACCAAAGCGCTATGGTCTAGAGAAAAAGTAAGAGAAGATAGGCTTAAAAAGATAGCAGTGGATGTAGTTAAGGAATTATATAGTGACGTGGTAACAAGTGAAGCCCATGAAGCTAAATTTAAACAAAGGATAACAGACTGTGAAGATATTATAGGATCATTTTGTAAATATTTGCAAAGTCAGATTAGAACAACGTTAACTGGTACAATTGCAGCTGCAAGTGGAGTTGTAAGCTCTAGTAATTCTAGCTCTGTTATTAGTAAGGCATTAGGAGCTGTTCCATATGTTGGATTTATATTAAAAGCACAAGCTGAGCTAATGCAGAATAAGCAAAGTATGATTTGGTTAAAAGAAAAAGCTGATCATATAGTAAGTGGCGCACAACAAGACAGTATAATAGCTGATTATGCTAGTTTTATAGTTGATTATCATTCTTATAAAATTGTAAAAGATTATATTGCATTTGCTAGGAAGAGTAAGGAATCTGAAGATTCAAAAGGATCGGAAGTTAAACTTGTTGGTGATGGCTTAAAGCAAGCTGGTGTTGTTGGTATAAAAAAAGGAGCCCTTGAGCTTGCTACTGAATCTACAAAGGAGTTCGGAGGAGAGTTTGTAAAGACAGAATCATTAGATAATGCCAGGTCAGCGCTAGCATCTTCAATAAAGACTATTTCAGGAGATGCTGTTAAAAGTGGAGTCAAAGCTTTTGTTTCTAGTGCTGTGGAAATATTTGAAGACTTCTTTTTTGATAAAAGAGTTGATGATATACCTGCTGAGTGGAAATCGCTTGGAGGCCGTTATGTGTTAGACTTTATGATGGCTTTGCTCAATCTCAGGATTGATTACAAAAAATCAGATAGATTAGGAGAAGATATAGCAAGAAGCATTCTACCGTCTTGGGGAATTGCTGATGTTGAAGAGGCAAAAGATGAAGACGCTGAGAGTACTTATACAAGAATTAGTGGAAAGAGTAAAATAGATGATGAAGCACATGGATTTAGTGTTAAGAATGCTTCTACTATGGTTGAATTATGTGACCTTATATATCGCGACAAGGAAGAAATAGAGAGAGTATTAGGTCATAGGTGGGGATATAAGGATTATAGTATTATAGGAGAAGGCGAGTATCTTGCAAAAAATTTAAGAGCTATAGTAATAAAAGAAGGTAATAATGTAATTATAGTTTTAGGAAATAATGGATCTAGTTTACTTAAAACACTTGATTTGCAAGAAGAATCTATAGATGTAGTAACTAGTGTTAATCTTGTTAGCGGAGCGGTTACTCCAGGAAATTCAAAGACCCCAATTACCAAAAAAGTAGGTGTACATAAAGGTTTTTGGACAGTAGCAAGTGAATTATGGGAGATGGAAGGAGGGCTTAAATCTCTAATAACGAGCTATGTAATTCAAGAAGAAATGCCTACAGTGCTTGGGGAAGTAGAAGCGCATAAAGAACTTCCTAATATTTATATAGCAGGTCATTCAGTTGGTGGTGCTATAGCTCAGGCTACTTATATTAAGGTAGTCAATATGCTAAGAGATATGGTAATCGAGGGCGGACTAGGAATAGAAGTAGATTGTGAGATACATGAGAAAGTAGAAATTTATACATATGGTCAACCAAGATTTCTAAAGCAAAGTGAACAAAACTTATATGTATGGGATGAATTAAAGGCAAGATATTACAGAGTAGTAAATGATGATGATATTATACCACAGATTTTACCAAGCAAATTTGTCCATGTAGGAAATGTATACAGCATAGGAGGGGTCAAGAAAAGAGGAGATTATGAAGAAGACGTTATAAAAAGGATAGGTGGTAAGATCATCTCTCGCGGTGAGGGTGAAGTAATGCCGGGGTTAAGTGATCATGTGGGTAAAGTATTCAAGGGAATGATCAAGGGGTTAGGGAAGTTAGTAAGTAACCCAAGTGTAAGTAATTGGGTTTCATCGGTTACAACAGATCCATTACTATCAGCTCATGATGTTACTGGCTACCATAGTAGACTTGATGAATTTGTGAAGATAGAAGAAAGAACTAAGTCTAGTGTATTAGTTGAGGCAAAGGATAGTAAAACATTTACACAAGCAACTGCAGGAATTAGTGCTCATGGTGTTACGGTTGCTTCAGGAGATGATGATTCTGATATGGATTATGAATCAATTCAACACATTCAAGTGAAGAGAAAACATATCGTATTTTCTGATCCTCCTGGTATGTACATAAAAAGTAGACCAAAAGATATCTGGGAGGCCATTAAACAAGGTAATATAGAAGCAGCAAAAGAATTTTTAGATAAAGGATGGCGTCCTAAGGATTCGTCAGAGATTGAACGAGTAATTTCTATAGCGAAGAATTCTCTACAATATGAAATATTAAGGATACTTGCTGAAGATGAAAGAGTGTGGATATATAAGGGATATGAACTACATAGATCTATAATTCGTGGTGAAATAGATAAATGCAAAGAAATAATGCCAACTGTAATAGAAAGTATTCGCAAATCAGATGGTATTGTTACAATGCTGTTAGAATTGGCTGCATGGGGTGGTCATGTTGAGATAATAAGTAGTCTAGAAGATCTGTACACGTACATAGAACAATCATTTAGTGCGATGGACCAAATTGGTGTAGATGTACATGACTCTGCGAGAAATTTACCACTTGATTTACGAGATGTGAATGGTAGAACAGCATTGCATTATGCAGCCCATGGAGGTCATGTTAAGACTATAGAATTTATAATTGAGTTAAAGAGGTATATTAACCCATTATTAAAGGACAAAGATGGAAATACAGCGTTGCATTATGCAGCCCGCGGTGGACATTTTGATTCGGTGTTACATCTAGCACCGATTACATCTGGGCTTAAAATTAAGGATCAATCTACAATAATTTTAGAGGCTATAAAAGGCGGAAAAGTAGAGATAGTACACTATTTATTGGAACAAAATTTTAAAACAATAGCTGATATTTCATATACAAAACAAATGATCTCATGCGCTATGGAATCATTTAGTAAAAATATACTGATATTTAAAGATATGTTGAGTTTTTTAGCAAGAGAACCAAGAAGTGGATTAAATGATGTATATAAGGAATTAATACTTGAGAAAACAAAATTATTCAAGCAATTAGTAAGTAAGATAGCGCTTAGTAAAGAAGATGTGGATTTTTTAATGTTAGCCTCATTTCTAGGAAATGATGAAATTATAAGATTTTTAAACGATGATTCTAATAAATATAAAGTGATACAAACAGAGGATGCCGGCGTTATTATTGATGTAGGTTTTGTTGGAGGAAGGCCTCAATATGAATATACAGGATTTATTAAATTTGATTTAACTTCTAGAGATAAATTTGGTAGAACAGCCCTACATTACGCAGCTTATGGTGGTCACAAAGATACTGTTAAATTTCTTGTAGATAACGATGTTAATCCAACAGTTAAAGATAAAGATGGGGCTACAGCTTTGTCTATAGCACTGATGCAAGGGCATACTGATATTGCTAGATTTTTAATAGTTGAAGAAGGTATTGAACCAGATTTGGAGATGCTTGAGGCAGCAATCAAGAATAATGACCTAGAGCTTATTAAAATCTTAGTTGCAGAAGGAAAAGTAAAGCCCACAGCAGGTATGTTGCTTAGTGTACACGAGAAGACTGGCTTACAATTTGTTATTGATCTTGCAAAGGATATAGATAGTTTTGATAGGGAGCTAATAGAGGAATATAAGGCTTTAGTAACAAATGTATCGGGTTTTATTAGTCATGATGATAGGATGCTGATTGTAGCGTTAGAGGATGCTCTATATATGAGCAAAGCAATTAAGGTTACAGAAGATTATGACAAAGCAAAGGTATTCTTTGATTCTGGTGTATCCTCTTTAAAATTGAGAGAGATTGCAGAAGGTGATGAGATCAAGCATTTACTACAATTAGACCTTGCTAAGATACGAAAATCGCTTGCAAGTACGTCAATAGATTCTGTAGTTGCTATTTTGAAAGATATTCAGCCAGGGTATGTGCTTTTAGATGCAGAAAAGTTAATACCTTCTGTCGGGCTTGGTAGCTCTATAGGGAAGCTATTTCCTCCATCGAAAAGAGCCTTCTCTGTTAAACATGCAAATAGTACAATTGATCGTGATCATCCTATATTTTCTAACATACATGAACTGACGAAAAAGATTGAAGGTATTGCTGTAGAGGTAATTGAAGAAATTCGAAAGATATTTCTTAACCAAGAATTTAAAGCAAGTATAGAAACAGCAGAGAAATTTGCAAAAGCCAGTCCAGATTATTACAGTAAGATAAGGAAATTATTCGATGGATATGAATATCAGCATATATTTACTGATATGTTTTATGTTGGACTCGATGAAGTATTACATAATGTAATGCTGAGTATTTGTGATGCATGTCATATACTTGCTGTTGCTTCATACTCTAGTAGTGAAGAGCTTAAGGCTCAAGCTAAAAGACTTGAGTCTTTGGTTAATGCTGTTTGGAGTTTAAATACTATATTCAAGTATTACAATACTTACAAAGAGAAATTTATTGAAGAATATGGTGAGAAATATAAATCAAAAGATGAGTTCAAGCATAAGGGAGCAAAAAGTCATTTTATTGATGAAGAGAAGTACATAAAGAAAATAGCAAAAATAATTGAAAAGAAAAAGCCAATATTAGGTGTAGATTTTGAAAAAGTTGCTGCGATTTCGGCTGATGGCGATGACTTAGAAACTGAAGTAAGAATTACAGAATTATCTAAGCAAGGGGAGTTAGTAGAAGTTGATTTGTTTGATGAAGAAAGTGGAACAACGAAGAGAGCATACTTGCGTCCTGAAAGTGTTATTGGCATCGTTGCTCCTAAAAGCAAAACAGAAGGTTTTGGTAAGCATCCAACAACAGAAGATGGAGAGAGAGGGATATTTTATAAGTTTTGGCCATATGCTCCTGGAATAGAGTTTGTGGTGAATAGTTTAAATAAAATTCTTCTTGAGGATATATCTTTGCCTACTACATTAGTTAAATTGATAGGTAGGGGAGTAGATAACTATGGAAAGGTTGCAATATATCAAGCTTCACCGAGAATAAATGGAGAGAATTTTCATTATTTGTTAGAAAGGCCTGAGTATGTCAAATTAATAGGTCGCGGGAATTTTTCTGCTTTGTTTTTATCGAGTTTACTTACAGGGGCAGGTGATGCTAAGCCTGATAATTTTATGGTTAAACTAATACACAATGATGCTGGTAGTGTAAGTAGAGTAATGTTAATTAGTGTTGATAATGATATTTCTTTTTGTTCTGGGAGGCTTGGGTTTAAAAATGTAGCTGGAAAAGGCAAACTATATTCTGATATGGCAAATATATTATTTTTCTTGCAGCAGATGGGTGAGTCATTAGATGGTGATATAGCACAAGAGATAGCTGCTAACCCTATTAAGCCTATAGAAATAATGTCTAAATGGCTTGAATCTTTGCATCATCAGAACAAGCAATATGAAGATATGATAAAATCAGGTTATTTAACAAGAGAAGAGGCTGATTTACTTAAATTACCTATAAGGCTTCCAAAAGACAGCGTACAGAAATTATATGCAAGGTTACTTGATATAGCAAAGTTAATAGAAGAAAATCCGCTAGTAACTCCAAATGAGATATTTAGATATCTATATCCTTCAGTTGCCTACCTATACGAACTAAAGAGACATGCGCTTGGGGGAGATTTGGTAGCGTCCATAAAGCAAATATATGCCGATGCAGAAAGTGAGGAAGGTTTAGCTTCTGCATTAATGAAGTCAGATAATATTAGAAGCAGAAAACTAATGCAGGCAATGTCTAGTTTTAAAGAAAAAAAACCTGATGAATTTGTGAAACTATTTGATACAAGCCCCGAAGAACTTGCTTTAGAATTTTTAGAAAAATTAGATTTTGCTGAGGAAAGATTTGTTGGTTATGAAAAATTACTTTCTAAAATTATAGGAGACAAATTTAAGTTTTTAGAAAAAATTAAACTAAAGAATATAAATGAAGAGCAGCTAGAATTGCTCGTTGATGAGTGGATTGTACAAAAAAAAGTAGCTGATGGTACTAATACAAAAAAAGCTGATGTAATGGTAAATGAAATTATTATAGTTAGGGATGATTTTATGGAAGGTGCATCAGAAAGCTTTAAGGCTAAAATAGATGGTTCGAGTTTAAAAAGTAAGTTAATGGCCATTGTAGGGAGAGACTTGAGTAGGCTAGTTGAAAAACCAAATATATCGCAAGTGGACGATACCACAGAAGACGAACCACTTGTATATGAAACAGAGGTAGATATTTCAGATGGTGTTTTACCAAATGAGCTTGATTTATTGCAGATAAAGCTTAGGAGTGATTTTGTAGAATTATTGGAACTTACAAGTTTGGAAAATATGGACCGTGCTATTTCTATAAGAATTGTTAATTTACGTAAAAGTATAAAAAAGAATATTGAACTCATAGCAAAAGAATTTGAAGGTGGAGTTTATTTACTAAAAGATATGTTAAAACAACAAGTAAAAGTAGTTAGAAAAGCTATTGTAGCTGAATCAAAAGTTGAAGAGGAGGGCTTTGTAGAGGAAAAAGAACATGAAGAAACACTAAGTGCGGCTATAAGTCAAGGTACTGATAGTAGTACTACAGACCTTAGTTATAAAGATAGTTTAGTGGCTATGTTACTGGAAGCTGAAAGAAAGGAATTTTCAGAAATACTAGTGAGTTTAATAAATGCTGATGTAATTGAATCATCAGATATTATAATTGGCAGTGGAAGAGATCGTGAGTCATTGTTGCATCGACTTTTAGCGCATCCAAAGTGGTTAGAGTATAGTGAATTAATAAATACTATCTCTATGACAGAGAGATTTCACGAACACTTAGAAGCTAGGTATAAAGGTATCAAACTGCCAGCAGATATCGTCAAAAACAAAGTACAGACTTCAGGAAATGGGCAAGAATTACTTGCTGCTTTATTAAATGCAGGAGGCAAACTTACAGATCCAACTGATGAAGAAAAGTTGATGATAAGAGGAGTGGAGTTTGATACATATACAACAAGCGCACTAGCTGAAGATTGTTATAAAGTCACAAGTAATTTACGTATAACTCATCAAGAAATAAGAGATGGGATATACGACCATAGCAAGAGGTACAAGGTATTAAATACAAATACGCTAGAAGAAACAGAAAAGTCTATATTGCATTTTGCTATAGAAGTAGGTGATGCTGAATTATTTATATTGGCTCTCGAATCTTATGAAATTTATGAGATTAATCACACTACTACAAGAGATGGTGCTAAATTTAAAAAGCTTGTAAAACTACTGCCAGAATTATTTGAATTAGCAATTGATACAAGCAGATGTAAAGCCAGAAACGCTGAAATTATTGAGATTATATATGATAGAATAGATGGAGATGAGAAGCCTAACTTATATGAAACCAGAGATGATATACATTGTGGCGAGATGAGATTAATGACAAAAGGAAAGCCAGATACAATAGAAGATCTACAAAGGTATATTTCAAAATTATATAATATGATTGGTTGGCCTATAACCATAAGAGAAGCAATAGATGGAATTGATATAAATAAAACAAGTACTAGTAAAAATCCACTTACTTCAGGTAATACATTATTGCATGAATTAATCATAGCAGATACTAGTTTGTTTGGGTGTATAGGCTCAGAGTTGACTAAAGAAAATGCAATAAAAAAATTGTTAGAAAATGCTAAGATTTTGTCCTTAAGAGTAAGTACAACTGATAGATTCGATGGGATAACACCTCTTGATTTAGCAGAAGAAAAAGGATTGACAGAAATCGCTGCAATACTCACAAGACTATCTGCACAACAAAAATTAGATAGTAAAGATATTGATTTACAGTTCACAGATGGTGAAGAATTTGCCCACACAGAAGATAGAGGAATAGATTTTGATGCTATTGTTCAAACGGAAATTCCACCATGTGGGATGGAGATTAAACATTCTCATACGACTATTTTTTCTCCACCAACATGTGAGAATGCTAGTGCTAAGGTCATTACTACATCAACTGTTAAGGATGTTACTATAGATGTAGAAGCAAGGAAGGTAGATAATAAGGATAAGCAGAAATGTATAAAATGTACAATAATGGTTATAGGTAGTATAGAATATGAAGCGCCTATTTTGAATGACAATTCTTTGCTAAGAGACATTACGGTACGTAAAGATGCTACTTTATTATCAAGTTTACTTCAGCTTTCAGCATATGAGCAATCAGAAATAATTAATGGTTATGAATTAGATCTAATAGGTGTCTAGACCGGTGTGCGCAAGCGATGGTTTAAAAAACTTAACTCTCAATAAAAATAATTGCAATTTTTAAACTATTAGTTACATTGAAATGTTTTGTAATAACTAACATACATATAGGTAAAGCATGTCAAAAACAAAGTCTTCAGCAGTTAATTTTAGGAGAATGCATGTAGAATATCCTGAATGGATGAATGGATTTAATATGAGGAATATCAAGGGATATTGGTATCAATATCATGATATGGAAGTTTTGGGATCTTACATAATTGATCAAGTTGTCCAGAAAGGTGAAGAATTTGGTGGAGAGCAACCTGTAGTTTTTGCAGCTCCTTTTGGGGAAGAGTACAACTCAGAGGAACCTGGAAAAGAAAGAAGTAAGATTACCCAAATAGAGCAATTGAGGAAATTTACATCTGATTTGTTAGAAGATAAGAGGATTGTTGGAACCTATTGCTTAGACGCCTCTGACGGGAAGGCTTTAGCTGGTAATCACTGGATAGCATATTGTTTAGAGAGGAATAGTACTACTGGTGAGATTAGATGTGTTTATAAGGATTCTTCAGATAGAGATATGAAAGATTTTGAAGATGTTATTAAAGAAGCATTCGGTGGTGATGTTTCTGCTATTACTGGTATTAGAGGCGGAGAAGGGTATTTACCCGTAGTACCGTCACCAGTTACTGTAGGTGGAGCTGGAGCTGGTAGTGAGGAGGCAAAGGACGGAGAGGACAAGCTAGATGTTAGCGTTATTAGATTAGATAAGGGAAATAAAGAACAGAAAGATGGAAGTAGCTGCGGATTATTTGCTTTAAAGAATATGGAGATATTAGCAAGAGCTAATATTGATGCGCTGATTCATACAAGTGGTGACAGAACTATGGAAGATTTAACAAGTAGCAGCATTACAGCTTCATCTAGTCCATTGGTAGAAGGGGTTATGTCATCTACTGGAATATATAGTTCTGATACGTTATCTTTTTATAAGCCAGATGCAGATGAGTTGCTGTCTTTAAGACATTATTTTAGTGAGGTCTATGTAAGAGGAGTAGTATCAGGAAGATTAGAAGAGGTTTTGCGAAGGAATTTGGTTGATAGTCATAAGGAAGAAGCAAGGAGATTAGAATCAGAGCTTAAGGGCCACGGGAAGCTTGGTCTTAGGACGGATATAGCTTCTACAATAACCAAAATAGAGACTATACATAATACTGAGACTGATGTGGGATATTCTTTCCAGATTAAGTGTATTGGTTTAAGTGCAATAGACAGAGGAAAAGAAGCTTTAATAAATCAACTATCTAGAAATATTGTAGATAGTAAGGAGCATATTAGAGTTATTGAAAATGGTGTTGGTTCTTTTAGTGAAATAAGAGTGGTAATTAATCCAGAACATATAAAACCAGCAACGATGCGTAGTATTTTTGATACAAGCATAGGTGGTAGAGCAATTGCTCCTTCTACAGACAGAAATTGGAGAGAAGATCCTGATCTTCTTTTAACATCAGATCAAAAACAACAGCTTCTGAGAAATTTAGTATTGGAACTTAGGCCATTTAGTAGAGATGATTTAAAAGTTTTAGAAGAGGTCTGTGCAAGTAACAGCAAAATAGGAGATGAAGTAGTAGGGTTACTTATTCAATCTGAGCATCATAAGACGTTTCTTCATATTGCGGCAGAAAGTGGGGATGTTGAGTTACTGCAGGCAATGTTGATGGCAGGAGAAAGTGCCAACCGCGCGCTAATCGAAGAAGGCAAGCAAACGACTCCGCTAGAATTAGTATGCAAAATATTAGAAGTTCTGCCAGAACAAGCGAGAGATGAAGAAAACTATCAGCAAGTGGTGGATTTGTTATTAGATAATGGAGCAAAGTCTGGAGTATTAAAAGAGCTTAGTCATAAAAAACTAGTTGCTGATAGAATATTAAAAAAAGCGCAAGAATATACTGATAGTAAGGTTGAAGAAGTTAGAGTAGATCTAGAGAGATTGCATCATGAATTTGATAGTCATATTGCATCTATCCCTGCAGGAACTAAGGAACAATGGGCAAGAGAAAGGATAAGAGAAGATAGATTAGAAAAAGTAGTAAGAGAAATTGCAAGGGAATTATATTCTATAGAAGAGGGTGGCGTAGTAGTTACAGATATTTCTGAATCTAAAATAACTGCATGTAGGGAAATTATAGGATCATTTAGTAAATATTTACAGAGTCAAATAAGAACAACGCTTGAAGGTACTGTCACTGCAGCGAGTGGATTAGTTAGTACTAGCGCATCATCATCAATTATCAATGAAGCTTTAGGTAATGTACCATATGTTGGGTTTATATTGAAAGCTCAAGCGCAAATTATGCAGAATAAGCAAAGTAAGATTTGGCTAAAAGAGCAAGCTGATCATATAGTAAGCGGTGCACATCAAGATAGTATAATTGCTGATTATGTAAGTCATGTAGCTGACTATTGCGGGACTAAGATAGTTCTTGAGACGATGAAGAAAATGTCAGAGAAATCTGCAAGAAGTGGGTTTGTAGAAGTTGGTAGAGAAACTATTAATGATTTAGTAAGCAATATAGTAAGTATATCAAGCAGTGCTGCATCTGATGCTGAAGAAACATTCTTAAGTAGTATAGTTAATAAATTCGAGAATTTTTTCTTTGAGAAGAGAGGTAGTCCAGCAACTATTCCTGATGAATGGAGAGAGATTGCAGGTAAGTATGTGACTGGGTTTATGGATTATTTGTTTAATCATCATGTTGATCATAATAGATCTGATAAATTAGGAGAAGATATAGCAAAAGAAGTACTACCAGTATGGGCTATTGATGATGAGGAACAAGCTGGAGAGGTTGTAGTACCAGTAGTAGCAGAGAGAGTTTCTGTAGGGTCCAAATTAGATAAAGGGGCAAAAGGGTTTAGTGTAAAGAATGCCGCTACACTTGCTGAGTTATCTACTCTTATATATTCTGATAAGGAGGAAATAGGAAGAGTAGTTGGCCATAAGTGGGGATATAAGGATTATAATATTATAGGAGAAGGAGATCATCTTGCAAAAGACTTAAGAGCTATAGTCATCAAAGAAGGGAGTGATATGATCATCACTTTTTGTAGTATAAATGATGGAGCTAGTTTGCAGAAGGCTCTAAGCCCAAGAAGTGAGACTATAAATGTTGCTACTTGTATTGATACTACTATTTCTGGTGCCACTCCTGTTCCAATTATGAAAAAACTTCAGGTTCATAAGGGTTTCTTAGGAGCAGCAAGTGAATTATGGGAAATGGAAGGTGGTATTAAGTCTATAATAAGCTCATATATAGAAACAGAGATAAAATCATCGGGAAGTTTAGGAAATATTTATATATCAGGCCATTCAGTTGGTGGTTCTATAGCTCAGGCTACTTATCTTAAAATAGCAACTATACTTAGGGAGATGATAAGTAAGGGGCAATTAGACAAGAAAGTAAGTGATGAGATACATGATAAGATAGTAGTTTATACATATGGTCAGCCGAAACTACTTAAACAATCTAGTACAAAATCTTGGGATGAGTTACAAGCAAGGCATTATAGGGTAGTAAATGATGATGATGTGATAGCAAAATTACCAAGTGAAGCTGTTATGAAGTTTAAGCATGTAGGAAGTGAGTATCATATAGGAGGAGTAAAGGTAAGAGGAGAAAGCGACAGTGATGTAATAGTAAGGATAGGTAGTAAGATTAAAGTGACAGAAGCTGAAGCGGTAAGTGGAGATGGATTAGATACGCATATAATTAAAGCTGTTAAATCTATATTTAAGAATGTTGGTAAATTACTAAGTGATCCTAATGCAAAACATTGGTTAAGTAGTGCAAGCATAGAGCCATCTCAGCAAGCTCATGATATGAGCAGTTACTACAAAAGATTAGATGAATTTAGTAGGATTGAGGATAGAAGAACAATGACTGTTCCCTCCAAAAAAACAGGGGGAGATGGGACTAGTTTTATGACTATGGATGAGTCAGTTTATGCTATGACAGGGATTAGTGAAGGTGATAAATTAAAACCCATTGCTCCTACTTCTCCTATTAGTTCTCCAAGTGTTAGTGAAAGCTTAGGAGCTGGTAGTCTATCTACTGAAGCTAGGGTTATACCAAGCGAGAGTACATCAAAATCAGAAGATATTCAAGAAATTATAAAATGTGGTTATATAGAAGGTATAAGAGAATATTTAGCTCGAGAAGATTGTATGAAAGGCTATCTAATAGAATATGCGATAAGGTATTCGCAAGTAGAAATACTAAAGTTTTTAGCATCAGACGATAGATTAGATTTACCTGAAATACATAGAGCTGCAATTTTAGGAGACATAGCAAGGCTAGAATCTGAAGTTACCAGAACAAACATAGATGAGAAATATAAAGGATTCCTTACTCCATTAATGTTTTCATCTTTTAGCGGGAATATTGACATTGTAGATAGGCTACTTAAAAAAGGAGCTGATGTAAATACAGAGAATAAGGATGGTCAGACTGCGCTGCACATGGCAGCTAGATGTGGTAGCATCGAGATGGTGAAGTACCTACAGTCTCAAGGTGCTGATGTAAATGCAGAGAATAAGTATGGTAAGACTGCGCTGCATACGGCAGCTAGCGCTGGTCATCTTGAGATGGTGAAGTATCTACAATCTCAAGGAGCTGATACAAACACAAGTGTAGGTTACAGGAAAGAAACACTGCTGCTCATTGCTGCTGAGGGTGGTCATCTTGAGATGGTGAAATACCTACAGTCTCAAGGTGCGGATATAAACGCAAGAGGGGGGTATTTTAATGAGACAGTACTACATTGTGCCGTTAAGAGTGGTAATTTTGAGATGGTGAAGTACCTACAGTCTCAAGGTGCTGATGTAAACGCAAAGGATAATGATGGTCAGACTGCGCTGCACATGGCAGCTAGATGTGGTAGCATCGAGATGGTGAAGTACCTACAGTCTCAAGGTGCGGATATAAACGCAAGAGGGGGGTATTTTAATGAGACAGTACTACATTGTGCCGCTAAGAGTGGTAATTTTGAGATGGTGAAGTACCTACAGTCTCAAGGTGCTGATGTAAATGCAGAGAATAAGGATGGTCAGACTGCGCTGCATACGGCAGCTGACAGTGGCAATCTTGAGATGGTGAAGTATCTACAATCTCAAGGGCTTAATGTAAATGCAAAGGATAAGGATGGTAAGACTGCGCTGCATACGGCAGCTAGCGCTGGTCATCTTGAGATGGTGAAGTATCTACAGTCTCAAGGTGCGGATATAAACGCAAGAGGGGGGTATTTTAATGAGACAGTACTACATTGTGCCGCTAAGAGTGGTAATTTTGAGATGGTGAAGTACCTACAGTCTCAAGGTGCTGATGTAAATGCAGAGAATAAGGATGGTCGGACTGCGCTGCATACGGCAGCTAGCGCTGGTCATCTTGAGATGGTGAAGTATCTACAGTCTCAAGGTGCTAATGTAAATGCAGAGAATAAGGATGGTCAGACTGCGCTGCA
>JABDAD010000012.1:14950-23576 GCA_013289335.1 Alphaproteobacteria bacterium
GCAGCTAGCGCTGGTCATCTTGAGATGGTGAAGTATCTACAGTCTCAAGGTGCTAATGTAAATGCAGAGAATAAGGATGGTCAGACTGCGCTGCACATGGCAGCTAGCGCTGGTCATCTTGAGATGGTGAAGTACCTACAGTCTCAAGGTGCGGATATAAACGCAAGAGGGGGGTATTTTAATGAGACAGTACTACATTGTGCCGCTAAGAGTGGTCATTTTGAGATGGTGAAGTATCTACAATCTCAAGGGCTTAATGTAAATGCAAAGGATAAGGATGGTAAGACTGCGCTGCATACGGCAGCTAGCGCTGGTCATCTTGAGATGGTGAAGTATCTACAATCTCAAAGGCTTAATGTAAATGCAAAGGATAAGGATGGTCAGACTGCGCTGCATACGGCAGCTGACAGTGGCAATCTTGAGATGGTGAAGTATCTACAATCTCAAGGGCTTAATGTAAATGCAAAGGATAAGGATGGTCAGACTGCGCTGCATATAGCAACTAGATGTGGTAGCATCGAGATGGTGAAATTTTTGCTGTCCCATGGTGCTGACGTAAATGCAAGAAATGCCGGGTACAACAATAGCAGCGGAGTAACAGCGCTGGATGAGGCGATTGAGAAAGGCAATGCTGAACTCGTTAGAATATTGATAGTAGATGGTGGACCCAGACCAAATAAGTGGATGTTAGATAAAGCGGTTGAGAAAGGCAATGCTGCACTTGTTATGGTATTGATAACAGATGGCGGACTCAAACCTGAGGCTAAGGTATTGCAGTTATTCCTCAATTGTTATAACACAGAATTTGTAAAAACATTTGTAAAAGATACTATAAGGCCAGATAGAGAATTTATTGAACGCTTCAAACTAACTGCAGAAAAAGATATCTCTTCTAAAGAACTTGGTGAGATGGTAATAATTTTAGAGAACGAATTATATGCACGTAAATCGACGATAGCAGTGGAGCGTTTTGATGATGCAAAGAAAACTTTGAATACTGGAGTATATACGCTAACACTAAAAGATGATTTTGCGGCAGGTACTGAGAATGGTATATTAAGGCTTGATTTGCCAAAGGTTACTCAGATACTCCGTAAAGCGCCAGAATATGCTGAGATAGTAGCGCAAATAAGACCGGCTTATGATTTGCTAGACTCTAAGAAGTTAGTAGGCAAGCTAAGTAGTATATTTGTATCTAAAAAATATGCGAGTCAGGATGTTAGTGCTGAGCATCCAGTATTTGAAGAGATAAAGTCTCTCAAATCAAAAATCAGTGTTGCAATGGTAGCGACATTTCAAGAGATCCGGAAATTATTTGATATTAAGCCTACCCTTGATTATGTAAGACAGATTGAAAAAGATAAAATCTCTAAAACTCTTGATGAGACAGAATATAGGTACTTACTTATTGATGAATTTGATGTTGGTATAGGCAAAATATTAAATGATTTACATTTGAGTGTTGATGAGGCCAATGCTGTATTATCTGCTGCTCTTCATATGAGTAAGTCAGAGTTAAAATCAAAAGGTCAAAAACTAGAGTTTTATTTAAAAGCAGTATGGAGCTTAGATGCTATTTCTAAATATTATGATACATATATGAATAAGTTTATTGAAATCTACGGAGAAGCGTATAAGGCAAAAGATGAATTTAAGAAATCTGGTTCTAAGAGCTTCGAGGTAGATGAAAAGGCTTATATCAAGGCGGTTGCGAAGGTAATAGAGAAGAAACTACCTATTCCTAAGGTTGATATTATAAAAGAAGATGGAGAAGTATATTACACTCCTGATGATGGTGCTGAAGTTGATATATTTTTTGATGTTTCTAATCCTAAATCTAGTAGTGTAATAAGAGATGTTACTTCTGCTGGAGAAACGCCAATTGTGGCAGTTGGAGGTGCTGGTGCTGCAACACCTGTTTATGCTGCAAGTAGAGTTGTACCTAGTAAAGCTAGTATTAAAGACGCGTTACATGCGAAAATTATAAAAGCCTATTTAGATCCTACTAGCGGACTAAAGGTAAGTTTACCTACAGTAGAAGGTCAAGCATTTGGTAAACATGCTGTTGTATCATTTCATGGAGTGCATTATAAGTACTGGCCTTATGCACCTTCGATTGAATTTACAGTAAATAGTTTTAATAAGATATTGCTTGAGGATATATCACTTCCTACAATGTTAGTTAAGATAATAGGAAGGGGAGCAAAGAATTTCGGACAAGTAGCCCTATATCAAGCAGCAAGAACGATAGATGGTGAGAATTTCCATTATTTATTAGAAAGACCAGACTTTATTCCACTTATTGATAAGAAAAGCTTTTCAGCTTTATTTATTTCTAGTCTTCTTACCGGAGCAGGAGATGCTAAGCCTGATAATTTCATGGTAAGGCTCATAAATGATTCGTCTGGTTCTGTATCAGATGTAGTATTGCTTGGAGTAGATAATGATATTTCATTCTGTCGTGGCAATCTTGGATTTAGGAGAGTAGGCAATAAAGGTAAGATAAGTTCTGACATGGCAAATATATTATTCTTTTTGCCGCAAATGGATGAACCGCTTGATAGTAGTATAATAAGAGAATTAGCAGCCTATGTTACAAAACCAATTGAGATAGTATCTAGCTGGATTGCAGCTCTTTATGAGCAGAACCAGCAATATATAAGAATGATTGAATCTGGTTATTTAACAGCAGAAGAAGCTAATTTACTTAAATTACCAATTAAGCTTCCTGCTGGAACGGTTCAAAAACTTTATACAAGATTGGTGCAGATTACTGATATGCTAAAGTGTCATGAAGCTGTGACTCCTAATGAGATATTTAGAGAATTATATCCAGGCATTGCTTATTATTATGAACAAAAGCGGAATATAGGCAGAGATGATATTGTATCATCTATTAAGCAAGTATATGCAGATACAACAGATGATGAAGTACTTGCAAAAGAATTGCTTAGCTCAAGCAAATTAAAGGATAATGCAGTACTTCAAACTATTTCATCTACTAAGATGAAAAGCCATAAAGAATTTGTCACAATATTTAATGCAACTCCAGAAGAGCTTGCTATGGAATTTTTTGCACAAGTAGATTTTGCAAGCGACATGATGAAAGGAGGGCACGGGGAACGTGCTTGTAAGATAATAGGCAGCAAGCTTAAGTTTTTACAAGAGATAAGACTTAGGAATATAAATGTAGAACAGCTCGGATTGTTACTCCAGGAGTGGGTTAGTGATGATAAAGATGGAAGAAAGAAAACAGCAGATGGAGTATTAGTAAACAAACTAGTGATAATAAGTGATAGGCCGGAAAGTGCTGAAGCATCATACTCATTATTTGATGAAATAGCTGGTTCTACAATTGAGGATGATTTAAAAATTCTTGGGATAGATCAAGCAAAAGGTACATTCACATACATAAGACATGAACTATCTCAAGAAGAAATTAATCTAATAGAACATACAGGAGAAAGTGGAAGTGATTTTTCTTCTATATCTGATTTATCAGCATCACCGATATCGCAATCTACAAGAGGTGATGTGAGAGTAGTTTGCGCTAAACTTGCTAAAGATTTTGGAGATTTGCTGGAGATGGCAGGAAGTGAAAGAATGGAACGAGAGCAAATGATACAGTTTGCGAAGCTTCTTCGAGATGTACAAACTTCTATTAAGATTATAGATGCTACTATACTTAAGCAAATGTTAAATCCTCCAATAGAAGTACGACCAGCAACAGAGATAGAGTTGGTAGAGTTAAGTTACCTAGATCAGCTTATAGCAATGTTACTTGAAAGAAAGCAGCTTAGTGTAATAATGGTTGAGTTAATTAATAAGGGAGTAATTGAAGGTGATGATATTAATACTCATGACAGCTTTTCGTTACTTCATACACTAGCTTTACATCCAAAATGGTTACAATATTCTGAGTTAACAAGTACAATAGCCCATAAATTCCCTCATCATTTAGAGTTAAAATATAAAGATGAGAAATTAGTAGCAGATATAATTAAGGATAGGATAGAAGCAACGGGAAGAGGGCATGAGTTACTTGCTATGTTATTAAATGCAGGAAGTAAACTTACAAGCCCTTCATCAGAAGAAGAGTTGATGGTAAGAGGTGTAGAGTTAGGGTTGTTAGTTAGTGATAAAGAGCTCAAAGAAGGTATATATGATCATAGTAAGAGAATTGCTACTGAAGAAACATTATTACATTTAGCTATTAGAAGCGGAGATATTGCATTATTCAAATCTACTTTTGGATCTTATGAACTCTATGAAGCTACAACTGAATTTACAGAACTTACAAAACTATTACCAGAATTATTCGAACTATCCATAGACATAAGAGGGGGGCATAAAAGACAGGCTGAAATTATAGAGATAATATATGATAAAATAGATAGTGATCATAGGCCTAGTTTATATGATGCAAGAAGTGGTGAGATGAGATTGATAAAGGCAGAAGGTGAAATAGAAGCTCTACAGAGATATGTTTCAAAATTATATAATCTATTAGGTTGGCCTATAACGATAAAAGAAGCTATCAATGGAATTGATATAAATAAAACAAATATAACTAAGAATCCATTCACCTCAGGTAATACATTATTGCATAAATTAATTTTAGCCGATGCTAGTTTATTTTCTGATAAGAATCCTGAATTAGAAAAAGAAAATGTGATAAAGAAATTATTAGACAATTCTGAAAAGCTAGGGTTAAGAGTAAATAAGACTAATAGGTATGATGGGAAGACAGCGCTTGATCTTGCTATAGAAAAAGGGCTTTTAGAGGTGGAGTCAATACTTACAGAATTATCTGAGCATCAAAGACAAGAAGATCTGGAGAGAATAAGGAAAGAAGGTAGGAATATAGAAGGAGATGAGGACTTGTTATATGCGGAGTATTTTGAAAAAGAGGAAGATGATATATTAATGCCTGGTATGGTTCACCCAGAAATACTGCAGGAGGTTGGATTTCTTGGTGTGGTTTAGAGAGTAGTTGGGTATTTTGGCCCAACCTCTCGAAAAGGTAAAATCTCAGAATTAACTATCTTCTACCTCAGACATTCGATCTAAATTTAGAGTGTTGCGACAACTTTATCCAGAGACTTCAGTGCTGAGGCTTTACCAAATTCATAGCGACAGTACAAGTTTATCGGCGGGGGGATCTGCTTTGTATCCCCAACTACATTTGGATTAAATACTTGACACTTAAGACAGTATCAACGCCACAAAAAGGCCAATTTTTGTAAAATTACAAAATAGTAGGCAATAAATTATTAAAATAGTATAGAATATTTTACTAAAATAGTGTAGCTTTTATATGGTGGTTATAAAATTAAATTAGCTATGAAGAATGTATCTTACGAGCGATGGTTGTTTAAATCTATATTAAATGCTTTAAAGGTCAGGAGAGTTATATCACTAGAGGGTGCTAGACAATGTGGTAAGACTACTCTTGCAAAATCTATAGATGCCTTAAAGATATATAGGACATTAGACGATGTTACTTTATTACAAGCAGCCAAAAACGATCCACACACATTTGTATCTCATGGCAACGAGTTGATGATTATAGATGAAATTCAAAGAGTACCAGAATTATTACTTGCTATCAAAAAAGATGTGGATCTTATACAAACACCTGGTAGATTTTTGATTACTGGTTCAGCTAATATTCAAACACTGCCTAATGTAAAAGAATCTTTAGCCGGCAGGCTAAAAAAGCTTCGTCTCAGAACACTTTCTATAGGCGAAATAAATGGTAAATCTCCAAATTTTATAGATAATCTTTTTTCTGGTAAATTCAAATCTTATGGTACATCAACATATAATAAAGATACATATTTAGATTTGGCTTTTAAGGGTGGTTATCCTGAGGCTATTCGTCTGAATAAATATAAAGAAGTTCAATCATGGCATCATGATTATATAAATGCAATAATTGAGAATGATCTCAGAGATATAATAAATATTTATAGAAAAGATTCTCTTAACAAACTAATAGCAATTCTTGCTGCATGGTCATCTAAGTTTATGGATATATCGAAAATCACGAGTCATTTATCTATTGCTCGGAATACGGTAGAATCTTACATTAATGTTCTTGAATCTTTGTATCTGATTGAACGAGTAAAGCCATGGATCAAAACAGATTATGATAGAGTTGGTAAACAGGATAAAATATTCTACTCTGATTCTGGACTGATGGCATCGATATTAAACTGGAATTTTGATGAGGTAAGATTAGATGGTGAACAAGGTGGTAAATTGCTTGAGACATTTGTATATACTCAACTTGCTGTAATTATAGATGCTAGTGATGATACTTATAATTTGAGTCATTATAGAGATAGGGATAAGAGAGAAATAGATTTTATTCTTGAAGATGATAAGGGCAATATTCTGGCAATAGAAGTTAAAGCGGGTTCAGCAGTAACTAAAAGTAGTTTTAAACATATTGAGTGGTTTAAAGAAAATATGGCACAAAGAACTTGTACAGGGATTGTGCTGTACACAGGAGAACATGTTGTATCATTTGCAAAAGATTTGTGGGCAGTTCCTATTTCCTGTTTATTTGCCGGCTAGACAAGAACACAGATAACCATAGGAAGAAGTTTACAAGAAGTGTATTAACCCTCATAAATACACTATTACTACTAATATTAATCAGTTCATCTTTATGCCTGAGCATATTTACCATCAATCCTTAACTGTCAGATCAACTCCTTACTTTTACAATTAGTATCTTACTTACTGCTAACTCAACTATTTTGTCTTCAAAGCAAGATATTACTAAAGGTCTTTCACCATCATCTTCTTTAGGAATCATAGTAATTGTCGCTGGTTTAGTCTTGTACTGACCTCTGCGAATTTTAGCAAGAAGTAAGCTTAGATTTGCTTTTAACTTCTTTCCATATTCATCTTTAGTTATACCATCTACTCCAACAGCTTTATTACCACTTAGTTCCTTATACTGTCCTTCTAACATCTCTAAATCAATTATATGTCCTAGATTATTGAACAGTATTTCTTGATTTTGTGATGATAGCAACTCTATACGCTCAAGTTTTGTTAACCATGTGTTTCCGTCTTTGCTGTGTACGGTCATTGTCTCCCTCTTACGTTCTTATTTCTCTGTCAACCCTTTACTCCATCCCCATTGCGGAGTTTCATCACAACTATAGCTGACTCAGCCATCCTTACACCATCTTCAAAGCCTTATGTTTTAGCATTTGTACTTTGGATACTTACTTGCTAGGTAAGAGTTAAGGACTTTCCAAGTTGTGTCATTAATCTCTACAAACTCGCTGACGCCTACCACCCAGGTGGTTGAAGACTTTTGGATTATCACTAGTTTGATCTCCAGTCTTCTATTGTCTACTGCTTTGTGTAGAGCATCGGCTTCCACTACCAACATATATTACGGAGCTATCACGTTCACCATTTGGTTTTGGCTCGATTGTTTCGCTGTCTACGCTTCGTCAGGTAAGTTACCTTATTCTGACGCAAAACTCGCTATATGATGGAGCTAGCTACTCCTTCCATAACAGGATTTTCACCTGTAAGATTAATGCACCTTATCTTGGAACACACATATTCCAATGGACAGACCCATTTAATATAATATTGGATTCTGAAAATGCTCTAGAAGTTTTTTGCATATATCATCTATTATATGTGTATTTTTTTCGATATATTCTTCTGTTGCAGCAAGCAAAGCTTTTAGATTATTTTGGTTAGTATTATCTAATGCCCCAAATTTTGGATCAATATCTATTTGTAGACGTATTTCATTAGCATTAACTAATATACTACTTTCCCAATCAGAAATATAACTACTTGCCCCCATCATAACATCTATTAAATTAGCCTTCAGCACCCACCCTATTACTCCAGAGTCTTTTACACTATTTATAGGAGATGTAAGCTTCACTTTACCACTACCTATAGATATAAGTAATATATCATTTCTGTCAATATTAGGAAAAGCCCTATACATTTCTGAGATAGCTGCAGAGGCTGGGTCATTTGCAAATATTCCGCCATCGGCTTCATAACTTTTTGAACTTCCATCTTTATTCACAACTTCTTTAGGAGCAAAATATGTTGGAGCTGCACTTGTTGCAGCAGCAATATCTTTGAGAAAAAAATCATGTTTATCAGAAGTTTTGGCAATTCGAGTAGTCCAGAAATGTGGCTCTCCTTCGCTCAAAGAATATGACAAAACCATAGCTGGTTTTAAAGTGTCGCTTAATAATACATTTTTAAACATCTCACTTAAGATATTATCTAAATTACTCCTATCATACTTCGCACCCCATACTCCCATTCCTGTACGTATTTTCCATAAGGTAGAACGATCAAAAATCTCAGATGAACGATTTTTGTATAACTCTACTAAATCTTGAGCAGTATATCGTGCTGTTTTTGCAATGTCATCTTGTACATTATTAGAGGTCTCAGCTGGTGTAACAAGTGCTAAAGATATTAAGCCCCCAGTAGAATTCCCAGAAATCATATCTACAAGTTGATATATTGGTTTTCCTGTTCTCTGTTCGATTTCTTGTAAGATTCGTGCTGGAATTATGCCTCTTACACCACCGCCATCAATAGACAACACAACATATTT
>JABDAD010000013.1 GCA_013289335.1 Alphaproteobacteria bacterium
TTGCGTCACGTAGTACATGATCTAAATTGTTAAGAAGAGAACTTCCCCCAGTCATTACAATCCCTTTATCTACTATATCTGATGACAATTCTGGGGGAGTGCATTCGAGAGCAATCTTAACAGCTTCCACAATTTGACTTATAGGTTCTACAAGACTTTCAGCAATTTGATGTTCGCTCAGTAGCATCTCTTTTGGTATGCCATTTATAAGATCTCTACCTTTTATTTCCATCATTTTTCCTTCTTTATCAGGATGAATATATGCTGTACCTACATGTTTTTTTACTTTTTCTGCAGTAGATTCTCCGATTAATAAATTAAAGTTTCTTCTTATATAGGAGATAATTGCTTCATCCATCTTATCGCCACCAACCCTTACAGATCTAGAATATACTATTCCACCAAGAGATATAACTGCTACTTCAGTTGTGCCTCCACCAATATCTACAATCATTGATCCCGTTGGTTCTGTTACTGGAAGTCCTGCTCCTATTGCTGCTGCCATTGGTTCTTCTATAAGGAAAACTTCTCGAGCTCCAGCGCTTTCAGCAGCCTCCTGAATAGCCCTTCTTTCAACTGGTGTAGAGCCGGAAGGTACGCATACCACTATCATTGGGCCAGTAAATGAACGTCTATTATGAACTGTTCTGATGAAGTATTTAATCATTTCTTCTGCGCTCTTAAAGTCAGCTATTACGCCATCTTTAAGTGGTCTTTTTGCGTCAATATCAGCAGGCGTACGGCCAAGCATCATTTTTGCTTCATGACCGAATGCATAAGGTTTATAGTTACCGTTTTCTTTGATTAGAGCAACAACTGATGGTTCGTTTAATACGATTCCCTTGCCTTGTACATAGACAAGAGTATTTGCTGTGCCAAGGTCTATGGCCATATTTGAGGAAAAGATTCCTAAAAGCCTCGAAAGCATAAAAACCGATACGAATTTAAGTGAATTAATTAGTTATAAGATCATAAAATATATTTGTAAATGGGCAATTAGCGAATTTGAAAAAAAACATTTAATTAGGTTTTTGATCCCCATAGCATCTTCTTAAATATGTTGTCCTTTCTGATAAAATGGTGATATAGCGCAGCTAAAATGTGTAAGCTTATTAGTGCTATTAGTAAAACTGCGAAAGCTTCGTGAAATTCCCATGCTAGCGAGGAGAGTTTTTTATTTGTTTCAAAAGCTTTTATTGTAAATAAACCAAGTAAATCAATAGAGCGACCGCCATATAATGTCATCAAAATTCCGCTAAGTGGCATTGCAATGCCTAAAAAATAAAGAACTTTGATATTCAAATCAGCTGCAATCCTTTGCCAGTGAGGTATATTATCTAAGTCTTTTGGTACTTGGTTGCACAGTCTCCAAACTAATCGAATTATCATTAATACTAACACAGTAAATCCTGTGATTTTATGATAATCGTATATTTTAAACTTGTCTGGCGAATTTGGTAGATCTGTCATGTAATAGCCAACTGACAGGAGAGTTATGATCATAGCTGCTATAATCCAGTGTAATAGTTTTGCAATTGTGCCATATGAATTTTCTGTATTTTTAAGCATATTTTCTCTGTTTTAAGTTATAAATTCAGTTTGAAAAAAGTCTATATAGTCAAATGGATTACAAATGTCAGGTAATAAAATAAGCAAATCTCTCATACATATAGTTGGTGACTAAAATCCTTAATTCTAATTTAGGATGAAACTTTGAATTACTTGTCTATCATTAATTATTTAATTTTGCAAGATATGCTTCGTAAAAAGCAATAGATGCAGCGTTGGAAACATTTAAACTTTCTATTTTTGTATCTATTGGGATCTTAACCATAAGATCGCAGTTTTCCTTCGTTAATTTCCTTATCCCTTTGCCCTCTGCTCCCAAGACTATACAAGTTTTGCCTTTAAATATATCTTGTTTTATCATTGTATTTGAGTCATTATCAAGGCCTATTACCCAGAAATCTTGTTTTTTTAGCCACGCTATTGATGATGAAATATTTGTTACTCTGTATATAGGGATTGTTTCTAGCGCTCCAGATGATGTTTTGGCAACTATCGCATTTTCTGGAGGTGAATTATCTGATGGTATTATTACTCCTGATAAGCTAAACGCCGCTGCTGTTCTTATTATAGCTCCTAAATTGTGTGGGTCTGTAACTTGATCTAATATTGCAAGTGTCGAATTTTCACGAAACTTCGATGATTCTAGGTTGTTGTTATATAGAGGGGAAACAAGAGCAGTGATACCCTGGTGGACTACATCTTTACCAAGTAGACAAGAAATATCTCGAGAATTTGATGTTATAACTTCTAATTTACTATTGTTATTAATACTTATTAAATTTTTATTTTCTTCTGTTATATAAATTTTATGAATTATTCGTGATTTATTAGAAATTGCTGCTAGACATGCATGTTTACCATATATGTAATATGTTTTATTTGGGGATTTTTTTTTCATATTCTCTTTTATCGAATTGATAATTGTACTTGACAAAAGTTAGCGTCTACTGTAGACAAATACAACAATTTATTTCTTTGTGTTTGGAAATTGGCTGTAACAAAATAATATTTTATTTGGATTCTACTGCCGGAGGGGTGGCCGAGTGGTCAATGGCAGCAGACTGTAAATCTGCCCGCGTAAGCGTACGTAGGTTCAAATCCTACTCCCTCCACCACCCAACTTAAGTGCGGGTGTAGCTCAATGGTAGAGCTCCAGCCTTCCAAGCTGGCTACGTGGGTTCGATTCCCATCACCCGCTCCATGATTGAGCGGATATGCCCCAGATGGGCAGATTTATTGGTTTAGAAAATTAAATGTTAAATTTTAATAGGGATTTATATTATGTCTAAGGATGTATTTAGGAGGGACAAGCCGCATTGTAATGTTGGGACGATAGGGCATGTAGATCATGGCAAGACGTCGTTGACTGCTGCGATAACGAAGGTATTAGCGGAGAGTGGTGGTGCGAAGGAGAAGAAGTATGATGAGATAGATGCTGCGCCTGAGGAGAGGGAGCGTGGTATAACGATATCGACTGCGCATGTTGAGTATGAGACTGGTTTGAGGCATTATGCGCATGTTGATTGTCCTGGTCATGCTGATTATGTAAAGAACATGATAACGGGTGCTGCGCAGATGGATGGTGCCATATTAGTGGTTAGTGCTGCTGATGGTCCTATGCCGCAGACTAGGGAGCACATAGTATTAGCGCATCAGGTAGGTGTACCTGCCATAGTGGTATTTTTGAATAAGGTTGACATGGTTGATGATGAGGAGTTATTGGATTTGGTTGAGTTAGAGGTTAGGGAGTTATTGAGCAAGTATGATTTTCCAGGGGATGAGGTACCTGTTATTAGAGGTTCTGCGTTAGCTGCGCTTGAGGGCAAGGCTGGGGGTCGTGAGGCTATTATTAAGTTAATGGAAGCTGTTGATAATTATATACCGCAGCCTGAGAGGGCGCTTGACATGCCGTTTTTGATGCCGATTGAGGATGTATTTTCTATATCTGGGAGGGGCACGGTAGTTACTGGAAGGATAGAGAAGGGTATAGTTAAGGTTGGTGAGGAGATAGAGATTGTAGGGTTTGTACCGACTGTTAAGACCACGTGTACTGGTGTAGAGATGTTTAGGAAGTTGCTTGATCAGGGTCAGGCTGGTGATAATGTTGGTGTATTATTGAGGGGTACGAAGAGGGAGGATGTGACTAGGGGGCAGGTATTAGCTAAGCCTGGGTCTGTGATGCCGCATACTGAGTATGAGGCTGAGGTATATGTATTATCGAAGGATGAGGGTGGCAGGCACACGCCATTTTTCAATAATTATAGGCCGCAGTTTTATTTTAGGACTACTGATGTGACTGGTGAGGTAATGTTACCTGCTGGTAAGGAGATGGTTATGCCTGGGGATAATGCTAATTTGGTAGTGAAGTTGATAGCGCCAGTTGCTATGGAGCCAGGTCTCAGATTCGCTATACGCGAAGGTGGAAGAACAGTCGGCGCAGGCGTGGTGGCAAAAATTATTAAATGATTTATAACCTGAATTTATAAAAAAACGTTGGAACACAGGTTTAGCTGTTTAGAAATTGAAGGCAAAAATGAATAACCAAAAAATAAGAATAAGACTTAAATCATTCGATCACAAATTACTTGACCATGCTGCAAGGGATATTGTTGGGACAATCAAGCGTACCGGTGCAGATGTTAGTGGTCCTATACCTCTCCCAAGAGATATTGAAAAGTTCACAGTAATTAGATCTCCTCACGTTAACAAAAAATCACGCGAGCAGTTTGAGGTTAGGGCTCAAAAAAGAGTTATTATTATAAGCTTTACGACGCCGCAAACAGTTGATGCTTTGATGAAAGTAGATTTACCTGCTGGTGTTGAGGCGGAAATTAAGCTAGTGGAGGAGGAAAAATGAGGACGGGTTTGATTTTAGAAAAATTAGGTTCAACTTCAAAATTTAGTGACAATGGGGAGAGAATTGAGGTTACGTTACTTAAAATGCAGCGATGCAACGTAATGAGTCATAGAACAGTTGAAGCGAATGGATATGAAGCCGTGGTTCTTGCTTATGGTGCTGTGAAAGCCAATAGAGTTACAAAGCCTATGAAAATGGTTTTTGAAAATGCTAATTTAGAAGCTAGAAAAATTGTAAAAGAATTTAGAGTTTCTGGAGATAATATGCTTGAAATTGGGTCAGAATTGAATGTGGATCATTTTGTGGTAGGCCAGTATGTTGATGTTACTGGTATCTCTATAGGCAAGGGTTTTGCCGGGGTAATGAAGAGGCATAATTTTGGTGGATTAGAAGCAACTCATGGTGTTTCTGTTTCTCATAGGTCTCACGGTTCTACTGGAGGTAGACAGGATCCTGGCAGGGTGTTTAAAGGAAAGAAGATGGCTGGGCATCTAGGTGCAAAAAGAGTTACTGTACAGAATATTCAAGTAGTTGATGTGCAGCATGACAATAGAGTGCTGGTTTTAAAAGGTAGTGTTCCCGGAGCTAAAGGTAGCGTCATTTTTTTAAAAGACGCAATTAAGAAATAGTGTATGCGGTTAGGGTTATGCAGACTAAATTATATGATATAAATAAAAAAGAATTGGGAGAGCTTGATCTAGACCCAGAAATATTTGGTTTAGAGGTTCGTCCTGATATTATAAAATTGGTTATTGATTGGCAGCTTGCAAAAAGACGTGCTGGAACTCAGCATACTAAAACCATCTCTGAAGTATCTGGTACTACTAAAAAACCGCATTCTCAGAAAGGAACTGGTAGAGCTAGACAGGGTTCCTTGAGACAGGTTCATATGAGAGGTGGGGCTGTTTCTCATGGGCCGCGTCCAAGGAGTTACGAATATGCTTTGCCTAAAAAAATTAGAAGACTTGGTATGATGCATGCTCTGTCAACAAAATTTGAAGAAAATTCACTTTTTGTTGTAAAAGACATAAAGTTAAAAACTCCTAAAACATCAGATTTAAGCGAAAAAATGCTTCAATTTGGTTTTGTAAGTTATTTTTTAATTGATGATGAGCAAGTCGATAAAAATTTTGCATTAGCTTGTCAAAATTTACATAAAGTAAACGCTGTTCCTCAAATTGGCGCTAATGTGTATGATATAATAAAGCATGATTGTGTTATAATTACGGAGTCTGCGCTTGCATCTTTAGTGACGAGGTTAAAATGATAGTTTCTAATTTTGATGTTGTGAGATTTCCATTGGTAACAGAGAAGTCTACTATTTTGGCAGAACAAAATAAGTACGTTTTTGCTGTAAATCCTTCTGCTACCAAAGATAATATTTTAAAGGCGATTTCTGATATTTTTGCGGTTGAGGTAAAGAAAGTAAATATTGTAAATTTGAAAGGAAAAGAAAAGAGATTTAAGGGAAGGCTTGGAAGAAGGTCAGGCATGAAAAAAGCAATAGTTACGTTAGGAAAAGATCAAACTATTGATTTGAGTGGAGGTATTAAGTAATGGCTTTGAAGCAATATAATCCAACCACTCCATCAACGAGAGGTTTGGTAAAGGTAGATCGATCTCATATATGGAAAGGTCGTCCACATAAACCTCTAACAGAAGGTTTAAAAAGTACTGGCGGTAGAAATAATATGGGCCGCATTACTTCTTGGCATAGGGGTGGTGGGCACAAGAAATTATATAGAATAGTAGATTTTAAGCGTAACAGGTTTGATGTTGAAGCTGTTGTTGAGCGTATAGAGTATGATCCAAATAGAACTTCATATATTGCTCTTATAAAATATAGTGATAATAAATATTCATATATACTTGCTCCTCAGAAGCTTGTAATTGGTGACACGGTTATAACTAGTGAAAAAGCGGATATTAAATTCGGTAACTGTATGCCACTTCGCGCTATTCCGGTAGGAACTCAAATTCATAATATTGAAATGAAGCCTGGAAAAGGTGGGCAAATTGCGAGATCTGCTGGTGCATATGCACAGTTAGCTGGTAAAGATAATGGATTTGCTCAAATTAAGTTAAGATCAGGTGAATTAAGAGTAGTCCCTCTAGAATGTGTGGCAACTATAGGTGTTGTATCAAATGCTGAGCATCAAAACGAAACGATTGGGAAAGCCGGTAGGAGCAGATGGCTTGGTAGAAGGCCTGTTGTTAGGGGTGTTGCGATGAATCCAATTGATCATCCGCATGGTGGTGGTGAAGGGAAGACCTCAGGTGGTAGGCATCCGTGTAGTCCTTGGGGACAATCTGCAAAAGGTAAGAAGACGCGTAAAAATAAAACAACTGGTAAGTATATCATTAAGCGTAGAAAGTAAATTTTAAGGTAAAACTATATGGCAAGATCACTCTGGAAAGGACCGTTTGTAGACAGCTATGTGCTTGCAAAAGTCCAGAAATTATTGGAATCAGGAAAAAGTGAAATAATAAAAACTTGGTCAAGACGATCAACGATATTACCTATGTTTGTAGGTTTTACATTTTCTGTGCATAATGGAAATAAATTTATTCCAGTATTAGTTACCGAAGAGATGGTAGGAAGAAAATTAGGTGAATTTTCCCCAACTAGAACATATTATGGCCATGGTGCGGATAAAAAAGTAAAGAGAAAATAGTTATGTCTCAAAATAAAAATACAGCAAAAGCTACATCTAAAATGCTTCGTGTTAGTCCAAGAAAACTGAATTTGGTTGCTGAAAGTATAAGAAACGCTAAAGTGTCTGATGCTCTGGTTCAACTGACATTTTCAAGAAAAAGAATTTCTGATGATGTAAAAAAATGTTTGCGATCTGCTATAGCAAATGCAGAAAACAATTTTGGCATGGATATAGATAGTTTAGTAGTTACATCTGCAACGGTTGGTAAAGCTTTGGTGATGAAAAGGATGCAAACAAAAGGTAGAGGCAGGGCTGGAAAAATTTTAAAGTTTTTTAGCAATTTGTATATTGAAGTAACAGAAGTAGAGGAGAGTAAGTAATGGGGCAAAAAGTTAATCCAAATGGCTTCAGAGTTGGTCCTACTCTCATAAAAAATTGGGACTCAATTTTTTATGCTGAAAAAAATTATGGAGATTTGGTTATCCAAGATCTTAAAATCAGAAAATTTGTACAGAAAGAGTGTGTTCAAGCAAATGTAGGTAAGGTAATAATAGAAAGACCTTCCAATAGAAGCGTTATTGTTAATATCCATGCTAAAAAGCCAGGTATTATTATAGGAAAAAGTGGTGGAGATATAGAAAATCTTAAGAAGATGATTAGTAAAATGTCTAGTGGTGAGGTATATATAAATATCCACGAGATAAAAAAACCAGATATAGATTCTGCATTGGTTGCACAAGGTATAGCTCAACAGCTCGAAAAAAGAGTGTCTTTTAGAAGAGCTATGAAAAGAGCAATGCAGTCCGCAATGAAGCAAGGGGCAAAGGGGATTAGAGTTAATGTTTCTGGAAGGCTTGGTGGCGCTGAAATAGCAAGGATGGAGTGGTATAGAGAGGGTAGAGTTCCTTTGCATACATTAAGAGCAGATATAGTATATTCAACTGCGCAAGCTCATACAACGTATGGTGTCATTGGTGTAAAAGTATGGATATATAAAGGTGATTTTGTTGAAAATAAAAGAAAGTATAATGGCTAGGTTGAAAACATGTTAAGTCCAAAAAAGCAAAAATTTAGAAAAGCTCACAAGGGAAGAGTTCAAGCAAAGGCTAAAGCTGGAACCACTCTTGCATTTGGAGACTATGGTCTAAAATCGCTTGATATGGAGAGGGTAACAGCTCGTCAAATTGAGGCAGCAAGGCGTGCTGCAACAAGGCATATGAAGCGTCAAGGAAAATTGTGGATCAAGATATTTCCGGATTTGCCTGTATCAAAAAAACCAGCTGAAGTGAGAATGGGTAAAGGCAAGGGGTCTCCTGAATATTTTGCTGTTAGAGTTTCTCCTGGAAGGATTTTATTTGAGGTAAATGGTGTAGCTGATGAGGTGGCTGTTAGAGCTTTAGAGTTAGCAAGTGATAAGCTTCCTGTAAGAACAAAAATAGTAAAAAGATATGAGTAAGAGAAAAATAAAGAAATCTGATGTTTCGATTATTGATTTAGCAAATGATAAATTAATTGAAGAAATATCTGCTAGAAAAAAAGAGCTAATGGCTCTTAGATTTAAGTACAAACTAGGTGAGTTGACTGATAATAGCTTGTTTAAAAAAGCTAGAAAAGTTATAGCTAGAGCGAGTACAGAGCTTAATAAAAGAAAAAAAGGAGATTAATTATGCCTAGAAGAGTTCTATCTGGGGTTGTTGTGAGCACTAAGGCTGCAAAAACTGCAACTGTGAGAGTTGAGAGGCGTTTTAAACATCCAAAATATCATAAAACTATTAAGACATATAAGAAATATGCTGTACATGATGAATTTTCTACCTGCAAAGAAGGTGAAAACGTTAGACTAATTGAATGTAGACCTATTTCTAAAACAAAAAAATGGGTTATTGTAACAGACGAAGTTATAGATTAAATTAGATTGAAGGATTTAGTCGTCATCTTATTTAATGAAGAAATTTGCTTTTCTTAATTATATAAGAAGAGAGTGTGGCGTAAGACGTGGTAAGTGTAATAAATAGACTTCTTTATTATACTGAATTTATAAGGAGAAATTTTTAGGAAAAACGAAAGTGAGCGCCAGGAGAATCTATCGCATGCTTAAAAGGTTCACAAAGTTTTGACAACAAAATTGTCGTTAAAAATTAGCTTAGAAAGAAGTCTAATATATTAAGATAAGTAGCACTAGGTTCTTTGAGCATTAGCTTGGTATTGGGTTAATGTATTCCAGTATGATTCATTGTGCTATTGTAGTTTTTTTAAGTTGGATTGTTTGACGAGCTGGGGAAAGCCAAAATAAAGCTTGGATATGCGACCAGAAGCTACCGTAAGGAATTCGAAGTAAATGACTATAAGTTAATTACAAAGGCTTAAAACCTTTGACAAATACAAAAAAAATGCTATTTATATAGCTCGAAAAATACATATTTAATGGTTAAGGTCTATTATGATCCAAATGCAGAGTGTGCTAGATGTAGCAGACAACTCGGGCGCGAGAAAGGTGATGTGTATCAAGGTTTTAGGTGGTTCGCATCATATGATCGCTAATATTGGAGATGTTGTCGTCGTTTCAATTAGAGACGCAAAGCCTGATGGCAAAGTAAAAAGAGGTGATGTGCATCGTGCACTTATTGTGCGGACAAAGACTGGTGTTAGAAGACTGGACGGGAGTGTCATAAAATTTGATGGAAATGCGGTTGTCCTTCTAAACAAGCAGGGTGAGCCCATAGGAACTCGTGTGTTTGGCCCAGTAACCAGAGAGTTGAGAGCAAAAAAATTTCTTAGAGTAGTATCACTAGCGCAAGAGGTGTTGTGATGATTAAATTAAAAATTAGAAAAGGCGACCAAGTAATTGTTACAGTAGGCAAAAATAGAGGGAAAAAAGGAGTTGTACTATCGGTTTTCCCTAAAGTAAACAAGGCTGTTGTAGCTGGGGTTAATTTGGTTAAAAAACATACAAAACCTTCGAGAGAAAGTGATGGTGGGATTATAACAAAAGAGTTGCCAATTCAAATTTCAAATATTGCTTTAATAGATCCTAAATCTGGAAAAGCAACGAAAGTCGGCTATAGGGTTTTGGAAGATGGTAAAAAAGTGAGATTTGCAAAAATTTCTGGAGATCTTATAGATAAAGAGGGTAGAAAATGATGGCAGAGAGATTTAAGGAAAGATACACAAAAAAAATTAAACCAGAGTTACAAAAAACTTATAATTATAAAAATGTGCATTTAATTCCGTCGATTGAGAAAATTGTTATTAATATGGGTGTGGGTGAAGGTGTGGCTGATTCAAAAGTTATTAATCATGCTTTGAACGACTTAACCCTGATTTCAGGACAAAAGCCAATTGTAACAACTGCAAAAAAATCTATTGCTGTATATAAGTTAAGAGAGGGGATGAAGATTGGTTGTAAAGTGACATTAAGAAAAGATAGAATGTATGATTTTCTGGAAAGGTTGGTTTATGTAGCTCTGCCGCGCGTAAAAGAGTTCAAAGGGTTTAATGCTAAAAGTTTTGATGGTAGAGGAAATTTTACATTTGGAATAAAGGAACAGATAGTTTTCCCTGAAATTAACTATGATAGAATTGACATATTGCGTGGTATGGATATTACTATAGTAACTACGTGTCCTTCCGATGAAGAAGCAAAAAGTTTGCTAGTCGGTTTTGATTTACCATTTATAAATTAGAGATATGGCAAAAAAAAGTTCAGTACAAAGAAATTTAAAAAGGGCAAGATTGACTCATTCTCTTGCTAGGAAAAGGCTTTCGTTAAAAGAAGCTATTTATAATAAGAGTCTTTCTTTGGAAGATAGGTTTGCTTTAGTGGCAAAACTAGCCTCTCTTCCTAGGAATTCAGCAAAAACAAGATTAAGAAATAGATGCGAATTGACTGGAAGACCAAGGGGGTATTTTAGAAAATTCAAGTTATCTCGTATAAAATTAAGAGAACTTGGTGGTGAAGGTATGCTTCCAGGTGTAATAAAGTCAAGTTGGTAAGAAAAATGACAATGTCAGATCCGTTAGCGGATATGCTAACACGCATTAGAAATGGTCAAAAAAGTAAGTTACTTGTTGTAACGTGTCCGTATTCAAAAGCTAAAGAAGCTGTTCTCGTGGTTTTGAAAGAAGAGGGATATATTGCTGGTTATACTGTAGAAAAAGGTGAATCTTTCAACATTCTAGAAATTTTTCTTAAATATTCGACTAGTGAAAAAGGCGCTATTAGTGAAATCAAGAGAGTATCTATGCCTGGTAAGAGGGTTACACAATCTATTAAAGATTTACCAACTCACTATAATGGACTTGGTATATATATATTAACCACATCGAAAGGTGTCATTTCAGATAGAAAGGCAAGGGTTTTAGGTGTAGGTGGTGAAGTAATTTGTAAAGTATTCTGAGAGTAGATAATGTCAAGAGTAGGAAAATTACCAGTTGCTATACCAGAAGGAGTTTCTGTGAATGTTTCTGGGTTGAGTTTGCAAGTGAAGGGCCCAAAAGGGGAGCTTTCTAAGTCTTTTAAGGGAAATATTACTATTTCTGTGGAAGGAAACACTGTTGTGGTTGTCCCAAATGATGCTGAGAAACAAACTAAGGCTATGTGGGGAACGGCGAGAAACATTATTCGTAATATGGTGGTAGGTGTTAAAGAAGCTTATAAGCAAGAGCTCGAAGTGAATGGTGTAGGCTACAGAGCGGCTGTAAAAGAACCTTATTTAAACATGACATTAGGCAAAAGTCATAATACTAAATTTGAAATTCCAAAAGGAATCAGAGTTGATACTCCAAAACAAAATATAATAATAATGGAATGTATTGATAAAGAGTTACTAGGTCAATTTACTTCGGTAATTATAAAGCAAAGACCGCCTGAGCCTTACAAAGGTAAAGGAATTAAACGTAAAGGACAGTACGTCCAACGTAAAGAAGGCAAAAAGAGCTAAAAAATAAGAGATAATGATAGATGCGTAATACAGCAAGACGTTTTGAAGTTAGAAAACAGAGAGTTAGAACAGCAATTCGTAAGAAGTCTGATCGGGCAAGGCTCTCTGTGTTTAAATCAGGAAGACATATATATGTTCAATTGATTGATGATACAAAGGGTTTAACTATAGCCACAGCTTCGACATTGGAAAAAACTGTGAAGCAAGAGAAAAAATCTCTAGTGAATAAGGTATATGCTGAAAAAATTGGGAAAATGATAGGTGAGCGTGCGCAAAAAGCTGGTATAAGTAAGGTTGTTTTTGATAAAGGTGGATATAAGTATCATGGTGTGGTTAAGGTGCTTGCTGATTCTGCTAGAGAATTTTTAGAATTTTAAGAGAGATATATGAGCAAACAAGATAAACATGAAGATGGTATTGTAGAAGTACTTGTTGACGTTAGCAGAGTTACTAAAGTTGTTAAAGGTGGTAGAAAATTTTCTTTCTCAGCTTGTGTAGTATCCGGAAATAAAGCAGGTCATGTTGGTTATGGGCACGGAAAGGCTAAGGAAGTTACTGAAGCAAGAGCAAAAGCAACTCAAGCTTCAAAAAAACAAATGGTAAAAGTTCCTTTGTACCAAGGTAGGACAATTCATCATGATGTGGCTGGAAAATTTGGCGCTAGTAAGGTTGTTATAAGAAAGGCAAAGGCTGGTACAGGCATAATCGCTGGAAGTGCAATGAGGGCAATTTTTGAAACTTTAGGAGTTCATGATATAGTTGCAAAGTCACTTGGTTCATCAAATGTATATACTTTGATAGGTGCAACATTTGACGCCTTAAGCAGGTTAAATTCCCCGAAAGTCGTAGCCATGAGAAGAGGGCTCAAGATATCAGAACTTGGTACGAAACCTAAAAAGACAGGAATGATAGAAGAGTAGAGTATTTTATGACAAAAAAACATATCAAAATTATCCAAAAAAATAGTCCAATAGGTAGGAATAGCAATCAAGAAAGAAATTTGATTGGATTGGGTCTTAATAAAAGGCATAGAGAACGTGTATTGGAAGACACTCCTTCTATAAGAGGCATGATAAATAAGGTTAAGCATCTAGTTGAATTTAAAGAGGTTTAAGATGGAATTCGAGCCGATAAAACTCAATAATTTATATAATATTCCAGGGTCTAAAAGAGTCACAAAAAGACTTGGAAGAGGCATAGGAAGCGGAAAAGGCAAACAAGCGGGTAGAGGGACAAAAGGACAAAAAGCAAGATCTGGTGTCGCTATAAAAGGATTTGAAGGTGGGCAAATGCCTATAATTGCGAGACTTCCAAAAAGAGGTTTTAATCCCTTAAGAAGATTCAGATATGATATACTTAAGCTTGAGGTGGTTAATTATTTGCTCAAATCAGAAGTAATTCAATCTGGTCAGCTAATTGATAATTTGTTTTTAGCAGAAATTGGAATTATCAAATCACCTAATAAATCAGTAAAATTGCTTGGGAATGAGAAGCTTATTTCAAAAGTTTCTTTTGATTTGGACGCTTATTCTGAGGCTGCAAAAACAAGCGTTTTAGAAGCAGGCGGTGAAATCAAGTAAGAAAATATAATGAGCAAAGCTAATAATTCTTCAGAAAACGATCTAAAAAGTAAGGTGATTTTCACATTATTAGTTTTAGTGGTGTGTAGAATAGGCTCATTTATTCCTGTATCAGGGATTGACACTAATGCGTTATCTGATATAGCGGCTCAAAATCAAGCAGGGATTCTAGGGATGTTTAACGTCCTTTCCGGTGGTTCTTTGTCAAGGATGTCGATTTTTGCTCTGGCAATAATGCCATATATCACTGCTTCTATCATAATTCAACTTTTAACAATTGCTTACAAACCACTTGAAGAGTTAAAGAAAGAAGGGGAAAGTGGCAGAAAGAAAATAAATCAAATTTCAAGATTGCTAACAGTATTTTTGGCTACATTCCAGGCTTATGGAATTTCAAGGTGGCTTCTTAACATCACGACTGTAGATGGGCCTCTTGTTATTATCAGTCCATCATTTTTTATTGTATCTTCAGTAGTTACTCTGGTAGTAGGAACTTTACTTTTGATGTGGTTAGGTGAACAGATTTCTACCAGAGGAATTGGGAATGGAGCATCATTAATAATTTTTATTGGTATAGTTTCTGGATTGCCCAGTGCTTTTATTTCAACATTTGAGCTCGCTCGTAAGGGGTCTATTTCACCAGTGATAGTGTTTGGAATCATAGTTCTTGTTATATTAATGATATTTTTGATAATATTTTTTGAGAGGGCTCAAAGAAAGGTTCTTGTACAATATCCAAAGCGTCAAGTAGGAAATAAAATTTATGGTGGTGATTCAACATATTTACCGTTGAAGCTAAATACTTCAGGTGTAATACCACCGATTTTTGCCAATTCTATTTTGCTTTTTCCTCTTACGATAGTTGATGCAGCAAAGTCGACAGATGGAATTTTAAACGATATTTTACTTTATTTGAATAGAGGAAAACCATTATTTATGGTTTTGACTGCTATCTTAATAATTTTCTTTAGTTTTTTTTATACAGCCGTAGTTTTTAATTCAGAAGAAACTGCTAATAATTTGAGAAAATATGGGGCCTATATCCCAGGTAGAAGGCCAGGAGCTCACACATCAGAATATTTTGATTATTTATTAACAAGATTAACTGTTTTAGGAGCGGCATATTTGTGTGTAATTTGTTTGATTCCTGAGATTATTGCTTCAAAAGTTTCTTTGACTTTTGCTCTTGGAGGAACAAGTATGTTGATTGTAGTTAATGTTATTATTGATACATTTTCTCAGATACAAACTTATTTGTTTAGTAGTAAGTACGAAAATGCTATTAAGAAAATAAAAATAAAATAGTAAAAATTATGCTTGTAGTATTTCTAGGACCACCAGGATCAGGAAAGGGGACTCAGGCAAGGATTCTATCAGAAAAAATGCACCTCAAGCACTTTTCTACAGGTGATATGCTGAGAGAAGTATCTGAGAGTGGCTCTACTCTAGGCAATAGGCTTGCTGGGTATTTAGAAAAAGGTGATCTTGTTAGTGATGATTTAGTAAATCAAATTGTTTCTGAACTTTTACTAACACCGAAGTACAAAGAAGGTATTATTTTAGATGGATACCCAAGAACCTTATCTCAAGCTAAGTTTTTAGAAGAGATAAACCATGGAAATTATAAAGTTATATATTTTAAGATTCATGCGGAAAAATTGAAAGAAAGAATTGTAGGAAGGTTTAATTGCTTGGATTGTGGTGAGATATATAACAAGCATAGTAGACTTACAAAAGCAGGTGAATGTAATAAATGCCATGGTTCTAATTTTCAATACAGAACAGACGATAATTTTGAGTCGCTTGTTACAAGAATAGCGAAATTTGAAGAACAAATTTCTCAGATTCTTGAATTTTACGATAAAAAAAATAGACTATCAGTAATAAACGCTGATGAAGTTGTTGAAAACGTCGCTAAACAAATAGTTTCAGCTATAAAAAACGGTTGACTTTATATAATATTTAAATATTATCACCTTTCATAATATTGCGTACTGGAGTTGGGATTGTGGCTAGGATAGCTAATGTAAATATACCTACTAATAAGCGTTTATTAATATCGCTCACATATATACATGGGATCGGAAGAACGCTCTCACATAAAATATGTCATGCAGCTAAAGTTTCTGAAGACAAGCGTGTAAAAGACTTGACAGATGATGAGCTTGTTTCGTTGCGTTCTATAATAGAGAAAGAGCATATTGTAGAAGGTGATTTACGAAGAGAAGTCACTTTAAATATTAAGAAGAAAAAAGACATACGTTGTTACCAAGGGCTAAGACATATACGCAAGCTTCCGGTAAGGGGGCAGAATACCCATTCAAATGCAAGAACAAGAAAGGGTAAAGCAGTTGCTATAGCTGGTAAGAAAAAAGTTACTAAGTAGGGAAGATATGAGTTCTGCAGCTTCAAAACAAAAGAAAAAAAGAAAAAATATATCACTTGGAGTGGTACATATAAAGGCGACCTTTAACAATACAATTGTTACTTTTACTGATGTTCAGGGGAATACTATTGCGTGTTCTTCATCAGGAGCAAATGGTTTTAAAGGCGCAAAGAAGGCAACGCCGTTTGCTGCACAGGTAGTTGTGGATAAAGCTGCAATAGATGCTAAAGATCATGGCCTTAGGACTTTATCTATAAAGGTCCAAGGAGCTGGTTCTCAAAGAGAATCAGCACTTAGAGCTGTTTTTAATCAAAATTTTATCGTAACTACAATAACAGATGTTTCATCAGTTGCTCATAATGGGTGTCAAGCACCAAAAAGAAGAAGAGTGTAATCTTTAGGTAATTAAATTATGTTATCATTAAACAGAAATTGGAATTCATTGATTAAACCCAGTAAAGTTACTGTCAATGTAGATGAAAAGAGGAGATATATAGCAAGAGTGGTAGTTGAGCCGTTAGAGAGAGGATATGGGAATACTCTTGGGAATGCTCTAAGAAGAGTATTATTGTCCTCACTTCAAGGGGCTGCAATAACAGCGATGCGTGTAGATGGAGTTGAGCATGAATTTTCTTCAATAGAATCCGTAAAAGAGGATGTGACTGATGTAGTTTTGAATTTAAAGTCAGTGATAGTTAAGATGCATACCCCAGAAGCAAAAACATTGAGATTATCAGCAGTTGGACCGTGTGTCGTTACTGCTGGTATGATTCAAGTTAATCAAGATGTTGAAATTTTGAACAAGGATCAAGTGATTTGCAACTTGGCTAAAGGATCCAGTTTGAATATGGATCTTACATGTACTGTTGGAAAAGGTTATGTTCCTGCGGTTAGTGCCAGAGATTCTAATAATCCAATTGGTACTATTAATATTGATGGTTTGTATAGTCCAGTTAAGTCTGTTTCATACAAGGTAGAACATGCTAGAGTAGGCCAAGTTACTGACTATGATAAGTTAATAATGCAGGTTGAAACAAATGGGGTTGTATCGCCAGATATGGCTGTTGCCCTTGCTGCAAGGATTTTGCAAGATCAACTTCAATCATTCATTACTTTTGAGGATGTAGAGGAAGATGCTCAAGAGGCTCTGGAAGAATTGCCATTTAACCCAGTGTTACTTAAGAAAGTTGATGAGCTTGAATTATCAGTTCGCTCACAAAACTGTCTTAAAAATGATAATATTGTATATATTGGAGATCTTGTTATTAAAACAGAAGCAGAGATGCTTAAAACACCAAATTTTGGTCGTAAATCATTAAATGAGATCAAAGAAATTTTAGTAAGTTATTCTTTAAAGTTTGGAATGGACATCGCGGGATGGCCCCCAGAAAATCTGACTGAACTTGCTAAAAAATATGAAGATCCTTATTAATTAGGTTATAAAAGATGCGTCATAAGTTATCTGGAAGAAAATTAAATAGGACGAGTTCACATAGAATGGCTATGTTTGCAAATATGGCTATTGCACTTATTGTACACGAACAAATTAAAACAACTCTTCCAAAAGCAAAAGAATTAAGAAGATATGTTGAAAAACTTGTAACTCTTGCCAAAGACTCAAATTTAACTACAAGAAGAAGATTGATTTCTAAAATCAGAGATCATGCTGCTGTAGAAAAATTGATTTCTATACTTGGTGTTAGGTATAAAGAAAGGCCAGGTGGATATACAAGGATTTTAAAAGCTGGTTTTAGGCACGGGGATGACGCTCCAGTTGGATATATTGAATTTGTAGAAAGAGATGTAACTGCAAAGGGAATACAATTCGCAAACAGTAAGAAAGAATTTCAGGAAATTAATGAAAAATAATAGTTAAATGGCAAATCATTCATCTGCAAAAAAAACTTTAAGACAAATAAAAAAAAGAACTGCAATTAATAAAAGCAGAATTACACGAATTAGGACTTATTTAAAGAAAGTTCTCATAGCTATTAGAGGAGCTTCAAATGAAGAAGCGCAACTTGCTTTTGTGAAAGCCCAAGCTGAAATTTCTAAGGGTGTGTCTCGTGGTGTAGTTGAAAAGAGAGCGGCTTCAAGAACGGTTAGTAGGCTTGCTACAAAATTAAAACACAAAGTTTTAGGAACTGTCGCCTAGTAAAAATTACCTACTACTTTATGCGTACAAGTTACGAGTTAATTTGATAATTAATGACTGTTAGGTACGAGATGTTGGATAGGATTTACTAGATAAATTTTATTTTATTCGCCCCCCCTATATTGACGCCAAAAATAGTATCTCGTTTATCTAACTATTTTTCAGATTAAATCATACAAATGGTTTCAGATCTCAGAGTGCTCGCCTTATTTATATAAGCTCTGCTTGCTTCGTCCTTAAAACCATTTGTATGATTTAATCTGGGATTTGGCACAATACCTACTAGACAAATACATTATGAAGACATATAAGCTCTGAATTCGAATGTAGTGGGAGTTAACCAGCGTAAGTCTTCGCATATACTACAGGTACAACAGCTTCTGAGATATGAGCAGCACTAATTTTAACTTTCACAATAATACTCTTACTTTTCCTCTAATGCAACTTTAGATTAAATAATATAAATTCACTATATTAACCGCAGTTATATTATGAAATATATAAAATAGAAATAGATTTTGATCATCGTAAAAATTTCACAAAATTGACAAAAAGCATATTACCACCGGTGGCAATTAGACCCGATGAAGTACATAAGCGAGATAAGAGAACTTACACTTCTCTATAACGTGCAAGTCTAGCAACTATTGCATCTTTGCCAAGAATCTCTATCATTTCAAATATACTTGGTGATGCAGTTTTTCCTGTTATAATAGCTCTTATAGGATTCATTAATTGTCCTAGTTTCATATGTAATTGTTCTGCTAAATCTTTGAATGAAGATTGAATATTTTCCTTAGTTATATCATCGATGGATTGAATCATATCAGCTACAGATTCAAAAATTGCAACATCTGTAGAGGCAATTATTTCTTTAGCTTCAGAAGAAAAGTCGTAAATATCTTTGCTATGGTAGATTTTTGCAAGCTCAGCTAGATCTTTTGTAAGCTCAGATCTTATTTTTATTTCACCAACTGCTTTATCTAAAGAGGAAAGAGTAACTTTATCCATTTCGATATTTTCTTTTTTCCATTCCTCTTCAATAATTAAAATTAAATCTTTATTGCTAAAAAGTCTTAGATATTTTGCATTTATAAATTTCATCTTATTAAAATCAATTCTAGATGGTGCTTTACCAATATGAGTTCCATCAAATAATCTAATAGCATCATCTCTTGATATTATCTCTTTATCTCCAAAACTCCATCCAAGATGTAGAAGATAGTTAAATAAAGCATCAGATATATACCCCATATCTCTGTATACATCCACACCAAGAGCGCCATGCCTTTTAGAAAGCTTGTCACCATCTGGTCCGTGTATTAGTGGGATGTGAGCCATAATTGGCGCATCCCACCCAGCAGCTTCATATAGTAGCTTTTGTCTAAATCCATTATTTAAGTGGTCATCACCTCTAATTATATGAGTTACTCCCATGTCATGGTCATCTACAACTACTGCAAGCATATATGTAGGAGACCCATCCCCTCTGAGTAATACCATATCATCTAAAACATCATTTGAAACAACAACTTCACCTTGAACTTGGTCATGGATAATTGTTTTACCATCTCTTGGAGCTTTAAGTCTTACCACATATTTCATGTCTTTATTGTGATAAGATTCTGGTAAATTTCTCCATTTACTTTGAAACAGGAAGGACTTACCATCTTTTATCGTATTTTTTCTCTCAATTTCTATTTCTTCTTGTGTAGCAAAACATTTATATGCTTTTCCTTTAGCTAGGAGCTCATTTGCAACTTCAACATGCCTTGCCTCTCTTTGTGATTGAAATATAATTTCTCCATCATAGTCTATTCTAAGCCATTCTAAGCCGTTTAGCAGAGAGTTTGTTGCTTCCTTCGTTGACCTTATTTTATCAGTATCCTCTATTCTGAGGAAAAACTTTCCACCAAAATGTTTTGCATATAAATAATTAAAAATTGCAGTTCTTGCAGAACCTATATGCAGATATCCAGTTGGTGAAGGCGCGAATCTTGTAACTATCGACATTTTATGCTTATCATTATTTATAGTAAACAATATACCAGTAGATTATGGTAATAACAATTGAGATAAGTAATGTTATAGACAATTTTTGTAGTAAATAATGTTTTTCTGGAGCGCCATCAGCATTCCCTCTTATCACTCGTTTTGGCATTTGAATGGCAAAAGGAAGGGCCAAAAAGAGTAGTATAATCCATATCATAATTATTGTTAAGAAAAATGTCATAATATTCATTTAAATATACTTTTACTATTTGTTATATTTGCATATATTGTATTAACTATTTATTAATCAATTAATGCTATTAGTGGTGAGTTAAACTTTTGGTATATGAAGTAGCTATAACAAACATTATTATTTTAGCAACATGACAAATATAATAAAATTTCAAGCTCCCTTCGAAAAACTAAAGTTTACAGGTTATTCACCAGAATCAACTTTGCGAAGAGCGATAATTCTACAAGCTATTATAGATGCGTCGAATGTTTCTAGCAATAAAGAGCAGAAGAAATATGAAATTGAAGCAAGAAATTGGATTTTTGGAAAAAGTGAATTTTTTGTGCATTTTTGCGAAGAAACCGGAATAGAGCCAGATTTTGTTATTAAAATTACTAATCAAGTTATTAAATATCAACTTAATAAGCTTGAAAAAAGCAAGAACATATTAAAAGATGGAGAGCTAGCAGGCTAATAGTAGAAAATCCAAATTTATTTTGATTTTTATAAAAAAACTCTGGTATCATGAGAAGAGTTTTGTTATACAGGAGATCTGAAAAACATATTGTAATGAATTAAGCTGTATGTTTGTTGTCAATTCCTCGGTAGCTCAGTGGTAGAGCAAACGGCTGTTAACCGTTAGGTCGCTGGTTCGAATCCGGCCCGGGGAGCCACTCCGTACGATTTGACGTTTTTTCAAAAACATCGAACGGGAAACGCAAGGAATAATCAAGCTTTCCAGCCTTTAGCTTCAGGTTCGAAAATACGAAATTCAAGATTTCACGTTTTTGGGGTATACTCGAACCTTTGAAAGTTTCACATGCTTCAGAGGCTATATTTATCAGCATTGAGGTGACATTGGTGAATTTATCATCCGCTTCATCGTAATTTTCTAATAGACGAGTAATTTCATACTGACGATCTTTCATTTTTTGCTTTTTAGACTGAAATTCTTCTGCATTTAATTCTTTATTTAGTCTTAAGTCTACAAGTAGGCATAATTTGTTTTCTATCTCTGTATGCTCTTTCTTCAATAAAGCCGTCTCCTGAATATGAAAAGATTTTTTGGCTATTGGTATTTTTAAGGTGATTCAGCGTTTCTTGCAGGATTTCTGGGTCTCTGATGCCTATTTTAGCTAGTACATCTTCAACTTGCCCCAAGATTATATCCTCTCTTGTATAGACTCTCTTGTTTGGATCATCTTCATCCCAGCTAACTAGATAAGTCCATTCCGCCGCGCTGCCATCACTATATGTCTTCTTTTTAGTATCAGCTGTTACAACACGATCCGTAGAGCCACATTTTATGAGGCCTCTGAATACGAAATCTTTGCCTGAGTATTTGAATGGCTTTTTGTTCCATCCTAAACGTACATCTGTACAGGTATTAAATGTTTCTTTAGATATGATTGGATCATAGCGATGAGGCCATAGCTCACCTTTAACCTTCATTTCTCCGTAATAAAAAGGTTGCTGAAGCATATCGTGTATGATGGATGACTTGTTTAGACAGTTATTCTTTTTTGTGCGCAGCCACCACTCTTTAGCCTTTATAACTATTTCTCCAAGGGTAAATGCGCCTGTCGCATACTCTAAGAACATTCTCTGGATTATAGGCGCTTTGCTTTGATCAACTATTACTGTACTCGCTCCTTTTTCATCTTTGGTATTTAGGTAACCTAGTGGCGCTTCTCTTATTAGCTCGCCGTTACGCAGTTTATGATCGAGACTTCTTTTGACGTTATCGCTAAGGCTATCTACATAAGACTGAGCCATCAAAACGTTCATACCCCACATAAGCTTCGCATGAGACTGTGAGTCTTTGTGTATTACATATCCTTCAGTTCTGAAATGTAGCTCTATCTTACCTTCTTTAATAGGCGCTTCTAGCAATGGGATTTCAGAAATCCTTCTCTGAGTACGATCTACCTTATCAGCTACTATAGCTATTGTCTCACGCTGAGTTTTAGCGAATTTGATCATTTCCATGAATTGCTTGCGATCTCCTCTACTTGAGGATTCTATGATCGTGAAGATCTTGATAATCTCAAGATTTTTCCTTTGACAATATTCTATCAGCCTATGCTTCTGAGCATCGATGGAATGACCATCTTCTTGCTCTGCTGTTGAAACTCGTGCTAAGATAACTGCTTTCTTGGCTTCTGACATGTCTACTCCTTAGTTAGTAATACCTTACATTTGCTACAGCATCTGATATTAATAGGGTAAAAGCGTGATGATGAGGCAATGGTATGTTTGTCAGTCATATAGCTTCTCCTGCTTTCATTTGCTAAACAAAAGGTTTGACAGCCAAAGAATAGGATTCACTGGCGATGGGGGGAGTTCGAAAAACTGCCTTAGAACAGTTATAATAGCCTTTTTGGGCAAAGCCTTGGACATACGCCATTATCCCCCCGATCATAAATAAATCGAGGGCTGTATCTGTTTTACGGTAGATTATACCGTCTAAGGTCATAGGTTTCGACACCCAGGAGAGATCAGGAGATCGCCCGCATAGAATCTAGATTATTAAGGGGTTTAAGTCAATATCATTCATAGTATCTCGTTGCTTGTTTGTGCGTATTTCTCGCGTTTTTGCTCAATTTTATAATTTATAATTATATTACATAGACCTATCAGGTTCCTTGCGGCTTCATCAGCTTCAATATGAGTGATGTTATTGTGGTACATAGATTTTATACCACAAACTATTTTATCATAGCTTTCTTTGGCTCTGTCTGTGGTTTTATTCGTTGAATATGCTTCAGTTGTCATTATATCTAATCACTGCAAAAGCCTTCACTGCAAGGCATATTATATACAGCATCATAGGTATTGTGATAGGTTGCACAACCCTCAGTTCATTTAATGAAACGCCTGAAGAGCTTTAGCGCAAGATTTAGAAGGAAAATCCTGTAAAAAATCTAATTAAATGAAACACCGCTTTGGATGGTAGTACGTGGGTACCGATACTATGCTACAATTCCTATAAACCAGTATGGCAGAGTTCGTTGTCTATCTCTCTTTACCAACTAACTCAGTCAACTTAGCCTCAACTCTCTTCA
>JABDAD010000014.1 GCA_013289335.1 Alphaproteobacteria bacterium
ATATTTTTGAAATAGATTTAAGAAGCAAACGAATAAGGCAAGTAACCTCAGGATTTTGTATTAATACATCACCGAGCTATTCACCAGATGGCAAGAAAATTGTATTTAATTCAGATAGAAGCGGTGTGCCGCAGATTTATACCATGAATTTAGATGGTTCTAGTGTAGAAAGAATAAGCTTCGGTGGTGGTTCATATAGTGCTCCAGTATGGTCGCCGACTGGAGATTATATAGCATTTACTGTAAATCGTGGTAGTTTTGCCATTGGTGTTATGAAAACTGATGGGTCAGGTGAACGTTTGATTGCAAGTGGGTATATGGTTGAAGGACCTACATGGTCTCCAAGTGGAAAATTAGTCATGTTTACAAGAGAAACAAAGCAACATGGGAAATATACAAACCTAAGTAAGGTATATTATGTGGATATTTCAGGTCATAATGAGAGAGTTGTAAAAACAACGCAAGATGCTTCTGATCCAGAATGGTCATCGCTTTTAGATTAATATATAGTTAAAAAAATTTATTGATTAAATTAAAGGATGAATTATAATGAGCGTAAGGCTGCTTAGTTCGTGTGTGTGCATGTTCCCGGACTATAAGTAATTTTTTGGTTGTCCCTGCTTCTGCTGTGGCTTAAGCATTACGGCCTATGATAGTGTTCAGGTCTTCAGAGGATCCTGATTCCAACGGCTGAAGCGGTCTGTATTATTTCATTTTTCTTTTAAACATTCATCTAATCTAGTATTGGAATTACTCCTCTTCGTTATCTTGTATTTAATATGGATTTATCGTGAATAATACAAATTAATCTGTTTTTGTGAGATTTTATAGATTTTAAGTCATTTAATTTTTTCAGGCTACTTTTGCTGGTAATTTCCAAGTAATTTTCAATATGTGGTAGGAGATAGTATAGACTTTTTTCTACTATTAATATATTCTTGGAGTCAATATTTATTGCAATACCCCATAATTTGCTTGTAGCAGGAAGCTATTTCAATATAAGCTACCTATGGACAGGAGTTCTATGTCTAGATGTAGGTAAGTTAGATAAGAGATGGCGTAATAGATTTAGAGAGAAGTGCTGAGAAGGAGGAGCTCGATGAGCAACCTTCCATGCAAAGCATGATCATCGTATGGATAAATGTCGTCTGAAAGGCAAAAAAACTTACAAAAACATCAAACATCTTAAAAAATATACCCTAAATCTCTAAAAAAATTAATTCTTCATAGAGATTAATTAAGTACTTGCATAATGGATTGAAATAATATATAAAGTTAGTTATATTATTAAATAATTTTAAGGAATTCTACAATATTGCTGTGTATATATTAATGTGTATGCAGTATGTATTTGAAATCCATTAGTCTATTTAATATTTTATATAACATATTGTTAAAATAGGAGGTTTTATGCCTAGAACATATAGAGGAAGTGAGTCGTGGACTAATAGTGAAAGGAGCTGCATCGATGCCTTGTTTTTTGCTGCAGAGGAAGGTAATGTAATGAAATGCAGTCAGCTTATTAGTGTTATAAATTCATTTAATGTAAAAATAAGTATGGTAAGAGAAACAAAAAATTTAGTATATACAGCATTGCGTGCAGGTCATGTTGACATTGCGAAGCTATTGATTGATTCGGGTGCAGATATTAATTCGAGTTTTGAAGGGGAGACTCTTTTAACTTGGTTAATAAAGAATGAAGGACCAGAAATGGCAAAGTCTTTGGTAAATCTTGGTGTTGATGTTAACATCAGTAGTCCCAAAGGATCTCCGCTTGAAGCAGCCCTTCTTGGCGGCGATACAGATCTAGCAGAGTTTTTGATTGATCACGGAGCAAATATTAGGTTTGTGAGACATGATGGGCAAACAGCACTTTCTATTGCTGCATTCAATGGTGCTGAGGAGCTAGTAGGTAAAATACAATTATTATTGACGCCTCCCGTGGTCGTAGAGGCACCGGCAGCAGAAGCTCATGAAGAAGCGGCGGCGTACTTTGGTGAAGACGAGGCTTCTTTAACTGGTGTTGTTGATGCATCGGAATAGCTATTTTGTGACACACCTCGTGATTCCTGCGAGAGCAGGAATCTATTTTTGTATGGATCTGACATTTAATGCGAGAGGCCTGAGAGTAACAACAATGTCTCAATATCCAAATTGAACGATTATAGCTCCAGGATTATATGTTATATTATTTGTGGTATTCCCTACCGGACATAATTGTCTCTGCCCTATATATTTGTTCTATTAATATGATTCTTGCAATTTGGTGGGGCATTGTAAAATTGGATATGGATAGTGCAAAATCTGTAGTTTTTTTGACTTCATCAGAAATACCATGGCAGCCTCCTATAATGAAACTTATCGATTTAGCATTTCTACTCCAATTTTGCATTTTATCAGCAAAACCCAAACTACTAAGCTCGCCGCCGTTTCGATCAAGAACAACTATAAATTCTGAATTACTTGCATTTTTATATAATAATGCGCTCTCTTTTTCTATCTGATTTTGTTTGCTGAGATATGAAATAGGAGCTACTATTCGTAGTTGTATTTTGGTTTTGATTTGTTTTATATAATGATTTTCTGCTTCTATAAATTCTCGTTGAGTTTTCCCTATTGCTACTATTGTTGTTTTAGAAAACATTTTCCATATACTATTTTTTGTACAAATGTAGCAAATAATATATGAAATACTCAAAATATCCTAGAATATATATTGACGTGCAATTACTAACAGGCAAGATTATTCCTTTAGATAAAGATCAGTTGAATTATCTAAAAACTGTCTTACGATTAAAAGATGGTTTTAAACTTAGAGTATTCAATGAAAATGACGGAGAATATTTTGCTAATTTGCTAATTAAAAACCTAGAATGCAATCTAAAGTTGCTTGAAAAATTTCGTGATATTATTGTTCCGAGATATGAAGTTACTCTTTTGGTCCCGCTCATAAAACTCGATAGATTTGAACTAATGTGTGATATGGTCACTCAGTTAGGGATAGTATCTATAATTCCTATTATCACAGAAAGAGTTCAAAGAAGAGAGTTGAATTTTGATCGTCTTAACAAAATAGTCAAAGAAGCAACCAGACAGTCTGAAAGATTTATATCACCTAGAGTATCTCATCAAATTTATTTAGAAGATATCGAATTTGGAGATTATAATATAATATTATTTGCAAATGAAATGGAGCAGAATCAGTCTAGTTTAGAATTTGATAATGTGCAAAAAATAGCCATATTAGTTGGACCAGAAGGTGGTTTTACTGACTATGAAATTAGGACTATACTTTCTAAATGCAATGTAGTTTCTATGAGTTTAGGAGATAGTGTTTTAAGAACAGAAACGGCTGTGATATCTATGCTTAGCTTAATAAATTACATGTAACATGTTCGTATTGAAGCTAGTGAAGCATGATGACTTTTTTAGAAACTATTATTATCATTTATATTGATTGAACTAATATGTATTTTTGATGAAAAAAATAGTAACAGTAATTTTTTGTGCTTTGGCACTTTATTACATCTTTATCCCAGAAATAAGAAATAACGTAACTAAGAACATAATAAAATTAGTAGGAAAGTATAAAAAATTAGGATTTGAAAAATCAATCGCTCCAGATCTTTCGAATTTGAAAGAGAAATTAACAAAATCTCCACCAGAGTGGTTTTTAGAACAAATTAAAGAGGATTTTACTCATATAACAACTTTGCCTATTACAAAAGAGGCTCTGAATGAAACTTACCTTTGGGTCAAAGGTAACAATGAATTCATAATTGATGATTTTCTGAGAATAAAGATCATAGATGGTAAAATATATCTGGATGATTATACTCACGCTAAGTATCTTACGCACCGTGCAAGATACATGATAAAGGCACTAAATATCATTTCAGAACAAGTAAAGCTACCAGATGTAGATATGATAATCTATTTATGGGATATTGTTGTTGCTGATTTATCGGCACAAAAAGCTCCTATCTTTACCTTTGCTAAAAACATAAATGTTCAGGAAAATAGAATACTCATCCCAGATTCTTTGACTTTAGAACAGACTGCTAGTGTATATAACGAAATTCTAAAATACAATGAAGAAATACCATGGGAAAACAAGATAAAAAAAGCATTTTGGCGTGGTGTTTCTACAGGAGAGCTATATGATAAAAATGATTATTATAATAGCTACACAATTTTTTTAAATGATAAAAATTATAATAAATTCCCTAGAGTTAAGTTAGTTGAATTTGCATCAAACTGTCCAGATTTGGTTGATGCTAGATTTTCAACACTCACTCAAGCTACTCCAGAAATTGCATCAATCTTGATCAAAAAATATCCTCTTCATACAGCAAATAAAAAAGAACATTTAAAATATAATATGCAAATTAATATAGATGGTAATTCGTGTACATCTCCTGGTTTTGCGTGGAGATTATTATCTAATTCTGTGACATTAAAAGACGAAAGTGCTGATATTCAGTGGTTTTATAGGATAGTAAGACCATGGAAACATTATATTCCATTTAAAAATGATATGTCTGATCTTTTAGAAAGGATAGAGTGGGTTAGAAATAATGATGAAGAGGTTAGGAAAATTTCTGAGAGATCTACACAATTGATTCAGGAAAATCTTATGTTATCTGATATATATTGGTACCTTATCGTGCTTATTCAAGAATATAGTAAGTTGCAAAATTTCAAAGCGGAATATAATAAAAGTATGATCGAAATAAGTGAAATTGTGGAAGTAAAATGAAAAAGATATTTGTATCAATTATATGCGTAAGCTTTCCATTTTTACTTGCTATATTTATAGCTTTGCTTGTTGTTGCCAATCAATATTCCAATGAAATAAAATCATATTACAAATTTCTAACAAGATTTACATCTTATAATAGCAATGATTTTAACAATGGTAAGCATATTTTAAGAATAAGAATACTGAATCGTCCATTATTTGAACCTACTCATATGCTTACTTTTGATAGGATTTTAAAAGAAAGATATAATTTAATTTATGTTAGTGATAATTCTTATGATTTGGTAATTGATGGGCCTAGAAGGGATTGGACGGAACATAAAACTATTGATAATAAGAAAGCTGTAAAATTTTTCTATACTGAAGAGGCAGAAACACCAAACATACAAGATTATGATTTATCAATTGGTTATGATCATATAGATAATCCAGGATATATTAGAATTCCATATGTATATGTTGATCATTATAGGCACAAATTTCATGATATAGATATAAATTATGATAGAAAAAAAGAGCAAGGAGAGTGCAATCCTAAAAAGCCAATATTTGCTTGTATGTTGGTAAGAAGTGTAACAAATAGTGAGGGAGCAAGAAAAAGGCCTTCACTTTTTTATAAATTATCATTGTATAAGGATGTTTCAAGCGGAGGTATGGCATTGAATAATATAGGTTATGAGATTGCATATTATGATTCCATGAAGTTTATGTCTCAATGTAAATTCGTAATTGCGTATGAAAATAAAGATCATGATGGTTATATTACTGAAAAAGTATTCCAGGCTTATTTTTCAGGAGCAATGCCTATTTATTATGGAAATAGAACTGTTATGCACGATATAAATAAGCAGGCAATCATATATGAAGGGGATTTTAAAACTGAAAATGAACTTGTCGATTATATCAAAAAAGTTGATCAGGATGATGAGTTATACTGCAAAAAATGGAACCAAAATATTATATCTCAGCCTGAAAAAAGTTATAACGCAGTATATACAAAGCTTAGAACGAAGATATTTGAAGTACTTGATGAGAAGTTAAAGCAAAATAAATAATCTGATAACTGAATTAAAATAAAAATGGTAGAAATGAGAATTTTTTTTAAAGGAAAGTTTAGGTTATTTTGTGCAATGATCTTTGCTGGAGTTTTTGCATTCTTTCTCCTTGATATGGTTAGCTATAAAAAGCCGATCTCAGGTTTGGATCATATAGAATTTTTAGATCAAATAGATAGTAAATTGTTTGATTCTGGTGCAGAAGAAATGAAAAATCATAAAGTGATATTTACTGGTATTACGCGTGATAATGGTAGAGATATTCCTACCATGCTTGCAGTATTTTATAAAATTGGAAGTATGTTTGAGGATTATAGAGTTGTAGTTTTTGAAAATGATTCATCTGATAATACATTAAAGATACTTAAAGAAGCAGAAGCAAGAGATAGTAAAATTAAGATAATTTCGAAAAAATTCAACTTAAAGAAAATGCCAAGCATAAAATTTATTGCAGATATTCGTAACCAATATTTAAGAGAGATTGAATCAAAAGAATATGATGATTTTGATATAGTGATTATTTTTGATATGGATATGAAATATGGCATCGATTTGCGTGCTATCAAACATTCATTTTCTATAATCGATGAATGGGAGGCTGTATGTTCAAATGGGATTTTTACAAGAGATGGTAGGATGTATGATGCTTTTGCATTTAGAAATGATGAGTTTTTCTATGGTCCTAATGAAGTCGGTATGGAATGGTATTTAAGGAAAATTCGTCCCAGTGCACAAAAAATCTATCCTGTTACTGGAAATTTAATCAAGGTTTCTTCGTGTTTTGGTGGTATGGCTATTTATAAGAAAAAATATATTAGAGGTTGTAGGTATGATTCTATCAATGAGGATTGTGAACATGTAGTTTTTCATAGATGCATAGATAGAGAAAATTCTGGAAGAATGTATATGAATCCTGTGCAAATAATAAGATATGAGCATTATGAGTAGTCATTCACTTTAAATTAAGTGCGTTTGTTGTTTGCTGCTTACCCAGTACTTATATGCCGCGTGTCTTTGTGCCTATCTCTATACCTAATCCAAATTGAACAACTATAAATACTTGTATCTTGATTTGACATAATGGTTTAGTGTAAGTATTTTTGATTTTCATATTTCTAAGAATTTTTATGAAAAAATATTTATATATTATTTTGTTTATTGTAGTAACTATTACACTATCTTTAGTGGGGCATCATCAATATAAGTTGTCTAAAAAACTAAGAAAATACGAAAGGTACAATAGTACAGATTTTAGTAATGGGAAACCTACATTAAGAATTAGGATTCTGAATAGGCCTTCAAGGGAATTTATTCCGATGCTTACTTTTGATAGGATTTTAAAGGAAAGATATAATCTAATTTATGTTAAGGATGATTCATATGACCTTGTAATTGATGGCCCGCATGAAAATAATCCAATAGGTAATCAAAAAGCTGTAAAATTTTGGTACACTGAAGAAGCAGTAAAACCTAATCTAAAGGAATATGATCTATCAATAGGCTTTGATCATATTGATGATCCAAAATATATTAGGATTCCTTATGTATATGTTGATCATTTTCATCATAAATTTCCTCAAATAGATATTAATTATAATAGAACTAAAGTACAGGGTAAATGTAACGCAAAAAAACCTGAATTTGCTTGTATTATAGTGAGTAATGCTACTAATGGTGATGGAGCAATTCTTAGGACAAGGCTTTTTCATAAACTTTCGTTATATAAGAAAGTTTTGAGTGGGGGGAGAACTTTGAATAATGTAGGTGGGCCTATAGATTTTGTAAAAACTCTGGATTGGATGTCTCAATGTAAATTTGTAATTGCGTATGAAAATAAAGATCATGATGGTTATATTACTGAAAAAGTATTCCAGGCTTATTTTTCAGGAGCAATTCCAATTTATTATGGGAATAAGACTGTTTTGGATGATATTAATAAAGAGGCAATAATTTACGAAGGTGATTTTAAAACCGAAGATGAATTAGTAGACTATATACAAAAAGTTGATCAGGATGATGAATTATATTGCAATAAATGGGATCAGAATATTATCGATAAGAAAGAAAAAGGATATCAAGAAGTTTACCATAAATTGAAGAAAAAAATATTTGAAGTTTTAGATAAAAAATTAAATGTAGAAAAAGATTAAAAATGAGAAATATTTTAAATAATAAGCGTAAGACCGCATTTGTGATAATTTTTTGTTTTTTTGTAAGTTTACTTTTTTTTACAAAAATAATACATAGAAAACCGAAATTAGGTATAGACTATATTGAATTTTTAGATGAAATAAACGATAGTCTTTTTCAAGATGGTGCTTATGAAATGCGAAGAAAGCATAAGGCTATTTTTACAGGAATTACGAGAGATAATGGCAAAGACATTCCTACAATGCTTGCTGCTTTTAAAGAAATTGGTGCTAAATTCAAGGATTATAGAATAATAATATTTGAAAATGATTCATCTGATAATACATTAAAGTTACTTAAAGAAGCAGAAGCAAGTGATAATAGAATTAAGATAATTTCTCAGAATTTTAATTTGAGAAAAAGGCCTAGCATAAAGTTCATGGCTGACATTCGTAACCAATATTTAAGAGAGATTGAATCAAAAGAATATGATGATTTTGATATAGTGATAGTTATGGATATGGATATGCAGTATGGGGTGGATCCGAGAGCTATAGAACATTCATTTAGTAAAATAGATAGATGGGAGGCTGTATGTTCAAATGGATTTTTTACATATGATGGAAGAATGTATGATGGTTTCGCATTCCGCAATGAAGAATTTCCTAGAGGTCCAAATGAGCTTGGCACAGAGTGGTACTGGAAGAAAATTGTTTCTAAAACACAGAAAATTTATCCTGTTACTTTAGATCTAATTAAAGCTACATCTTGTTTTGGTGGTATGGCAATTTACCAAAAAGACTATATAAAAGGATGTAGATATGATTCAATAGGTGAGGATTGTGAACATGTAAAATTCAATCAATGCATAATTGAGAAGAATGGAGGAAGATTATACATGAATCCAGCACAGATGATAAGATATGATGATAATGTTTTTGTGCATAAACCTGCTTTTAGTTTAAAAAAATCTATAAATAGATCTTTTAAGAAATTTAAAAAATGGTGTGTTAGAATGATATCTTGGTGATCGAGATATATTTTGTTTGTAAAATTCTATAAAATAATAATTACAGAAGGTCTTTTATGTTATCAAAGTTAAAATTTTTGTTATTAGTATTAGTTAGCATTGCAGTTATTGCAGCTACATATGCAGCTTATTCTCTTCGAAATGAAAAAAGTAGAACAAAACTATTTACCAAATTGTTAAAAATAGAAATGTATATGTTAGAAAAATGTCCGATTACTCATCAAGATGGAAATGTTGAGTTATCTAGCCAATATTATGAAGATTATATATTATCTTATGTTTTTGATGGTCAAAAAAATGGATTTTACATAGATGTTGGTGCAAGTGATCCGAATTCTGGCAATGTTACTAAGTATTTCCACTCAAAAGGTTGGAGAGGAATGAATTTTGAGCCACAAACTGTGCTCTATAATGCAATTGTTGCATCAAGACCTAACGATATCAATATTAATAAGGCTGTAACAAATTCTATAGGGAAATCTACTTTCTACATACCAAAAAGTATGACAGGGTGGTCAACTCTTGAACAAGATATTATTATAAAATCTAAAATGGATCATGAAGAAATAACTGTGGATACTACGACTCTTAATAACGAAATTGAACAGCATAATCTTACTAACATAGACATATTAAAGATTGATGTTGAATCATATGAAGATGTGGTGCTTAGTGGGATTGATTTACATAAATATAGGCCTAAAGTAATTGTAGCGGAGGCACATTCTCTGGTGGATTTCTATGGAAATCTAAAATTTGAACCTATACTTGTTAAAAATAATTATAAGTTAGGTATGTATGATGGCCTTAATTATTATTACTATAGAGAAGAAAGTCCTGAATTTGCAGAAAAATTTAGAAAGATTCATAGATGTGTTAGTATATCTCAATTAATACGAAATACATTTTGTCAAAATGAAGATCATTGTAGTTACTAATTTTTATCTGCTAATTTGAATACTGGATGTTGCAGTATTATCTATTGGAATATGTAAATAACTTTAAGACCAGCCTTTATTCACAGGAGGTGACCAAATCAACGCAATATTTGCATCTATTGGCTTCAACTTCAAACAAATCCTAAACTGGCTAGCTCTAGTTTTTTATTTTTTTATAAATCTCTCTCAGAAAAACTTACAAAAACATCAAACAACATAAAGACTATCCTCAAAACCTCTCAAAAATCAATTCTTCACAGAAGACTACGATGAATGTGGAACACCAATTCTTAAATTAAATCAGGCAAATGGTTTTAAGGACTAAGCGTGCGCAGCCTATATATAAGGTGAGCACGCTGAGATTTGTGAAAAACCCGTATAAATGTCAGATTAAATCGTGACTATCATACATTAAACTTAGTCACAATCAGAGCTGCTGTTACTGCCTAGTGGGTCTACATTATTATTTGGCATTTCATTTAATGCATCTGGAGCAGAACCAGTTCCATCTTCCGCACTAGTTGTCGCTACTACTACTGAGGTAAGAACCACAGATGTAGAAACTGCTGGTGTTGGCGCAGAAATAGGTGGCGCAGAAACAGGAATTGAAGCTTTTTTTGCGTCTTCTACAGCTTTATCAATTTTTGCCAGCTCTTCTGATAATTTGGTTTCTTCAACCTTCATTTGATAGAGTTTTAACTCTTTTTGTTTTCTAGCAAGCTCTACCTTCATAGATTCTAATTGAGCTCTTAATACATCCGTTTTATCAGCGACATACACTTCATCAGCACTTGGAGCTTCAGCTAGAGGGGCTGGCACTACATCCACAGGTGTTTCTTCTGAAGCAGAGCCATTGACCCTTTTATCTAATCTTCCAAGTTCCTTGGCTGTATCTTCTGCAGCCTTATGAACAGCCCCTACTACTGCACCAACAGGACCATGTTTTTTGATGCCACCCATTGCTTTTTTTAACATAACACTCTCTCCAATTTTTAATTATCAAATCAACTCTTATTTAAGTAATTATAAATTATTTACTTTAAATCGTAAATATAATAATTTAATTTACATGGATAAAATTTCATGCTCTTTTGCTTTTGTCACTTTATCAACATTTTCAATTTCTTTATCTGTAAGTTTTTGAATTTCCTCACTAATTATATGTAAATCATCTTCAGAAATAATTTTTGACTTTTCAAGCTTCTTTAATTCCTCCATCCCGTCTCTTCTAACATTTCTGATAGAAATTTTTGTATTTTCAGCATATTTTCCTGCAATTTTTGCCATTTCTTTCCTCCTTTCTTCACTAAGAACTGGCACAGGAAGTCTAATCATTTGACCATCAGTGGATGGATTAAGGCCAAGATTTGCTTCTACTATTGCCTTTTCGACAGATTTTACCATAGTTTTATCCCATACTTGGACCATTATTGTTCTAGCATCCGGAGTAGAGACTGTACCTACTTGGGCAAGAGGCATTCTAGATCCATAGGCTTCGACTTGAACTGGATCTAGTAAATTTACTGATGCCCTTCCTGTTCTAAGCCCCTTAAGTTCGTGATCTAAAACCTTTAACGCTCCGTCCATCCTCAACTTCAAATTATCTATTAATTGCTTTTTATCCATGGTTATTCTCCTTGTATTTTTGTGTAACTACCTTCAGCTTTGATAATTTTTGCAATATTCCCTTGCTCTTTTATTGAAAAAACTTTTATAGGAAGTTTATTTTCACGAGCAAGCGCGATGGCTGACATATCCATAACATTTAAATTATCCCTTAAAATATCAGAATAGGTAATTTTTTCAAATTTTATTGCTTCTGGATTCGTCATTGGATCATCAGAATATACGCCATCAACTTGTGTGCCTTTTATCAGGAGATCGCATCCCATCTCGATTGCTCTTAAAACTGCTGCACTATCTGTGGTAAAAAATGGATTTCCAGTTCCAGCTGCAAAGATAACTACTCTATTTTTTTCCATGTGTCTTGCAGCTTTTCGTCTTATATATGGCTCACATATACTCATCATAGGAATTGCCGAAAGAACACGTGTATATATTCCTGCTCCTTCCATAATATTTTGTAGACCGAGTGCATTAATGACAGTTGCAAGCATACCCATATAATCTGCAGCGGCCCTTTCCATGCCCTCTGTTGAGGCTTGGACTCCTCTAAAAATATTACCGCCCCCCACTACAACACAAATCTGTACCCCCAAATCTATTGCTTCTTTTATATCTAAGGCTATTCTTTTCAGCGTGCTAACATCTTGACCAAAACCTTTATCTCCCATTAATGCTTCTCCTGATAATTTTAGAAGCACTCTCTTATATTTTATCGCCATTATTTTCTATATTTTTAATTTACATATTTTAGTAATATTTATAAATTTGTTATGGTAATAACGTAACTTTAGCAAGTGCTAAAAATATAAGAAATCCACAACTATCTGTTAATGCAGTGAGTATAACACCAGAAGAGGGAGCCGGATCCATCTTCAGTTTGTTTATTATAAGAGGTATTGATGAACCAAGTACCCCTCCTATTAAAAAATTAATTACCACAGCTAAAGCAAATACTCTAGCAAGAGCGAGGTCATTAAATAAAACCATCACAACAAGAGCTCCTAGAAAAGCAAAAGCAATACCATTTATGCCGCATGAAAGTAATTCTTTCAATACGATTTTTATACTATTAATTTTAGCAATATCTTTATTTGTAATTGCCATAATGGTTATAGTCATTGTTTGCGTTCCAGCGTTCCCTCCCATGGATGCAACTATTGGCATTAACGAAGCAAGGGCCACAATTTTTGCAATTGTTGGACCAAAATGGTTAATAACGATAGCAGTTAAACAAGCTGTAATTAAATTAATAAATAACCATGGAAATCTCTGTTTCGCAGCGATAAGGAAGGTTTCATATAAATCTGCACCAGATACACCACCAAAATGCAACATATCGTCTTCTGCCTGTTCTTCGATAATATATATCATATTATCTATAGATACCGTGCCTACAAGTTTCCCAAATTTATTAATAACAGGAACTACGGTAAGTGCATAATGTTTAAAAATATATGATAAATCATCAAGATTTGTGTATGTATCCGTTACCCTCAAATCATCATCCATGACATCTTTGATTACAACGTTTTTTTCGTGTTTCAAAAGAGTAGATAAAGTTATCGTACCTATAGGCTTGTTTTTGGTGTCAACAACAACTGAAGCATGAAAATTATCTGGAGAATTGCTATTTTTCCTTATGGAATCTATTGCCTGTCCTATAGTCCAATGTTCGTAGAATATTGTAAATTTTTTAGCCATAACTCTGCCTACAGTATTTTCTGGATAATTAAATCCTTCCAAAATATGCAAGCGCATTTCTTTTGGTAAAAGTTCTATAACTTCATTTTTTATCGTTTCATCAATATCCGTAAAAAAATCAATTGCATCTTCTGATGTAAGCTTAGAAACAAGATATGCAAGCCTATCAACCCCATATACCTCCACTATCAAATTTTTTGATTTTTGGCTCAAAAGGATAAGAGCTTCGGGATTAAAATCTTTCTCAATTAAAGAAAAAATCGTAGTACAAGTTTCAGCTGAAAAATTATCAACAAGATCTGCAAGGTCCGCTGGATGTAGGTCCAAAATTTGAACTTTTGCTTCTTCTAATTTATTGTCTGATAATGACTTTTTGATAGTGTCGAATTGACACACAATCGATTCCTGCGATGATAACTCAGTTAAGCTTGGTTCTGTATCAAACATAATAAACCTCGTACTAACTAGAAATGGTGCGGCCGAGAAGAGTTGAACTTCCACCCCTTGCAGGACAGCGACCTCAACGCTGCGCGTCTACCATTCCGCCACGGCCGCATTCCGCGCTGAGCATAGCAAAAAGACATTCTTATATCAAGTTATAATTTGAGCTCGGTTTTAGTATATCTACATATCAATATTCTAAAAATTTGATCTTTGAAAATTCCATATTATATTATTATACAGATTCTCATGATCAAATATAACTAATTATGCTCAAAATTCTTGAAAAATTAATCTCAGCAAAATCTATAAGCCCAAATCAAGATGGGGCATTAGATTATGTGAAAGAAATATTAGAAAAATACGGCTTCAAATGTTACTTAAAAGAATTTGGAACGGGGATAGAAAAAACAACAAATTTATATGCAGAATTTGGCTCAAATGGCAAAAATCTATGTTTTGCTGGCCATGTTGATGTTGTGCCAACTGGTGATGAAACCCTATGGAATTTTCCTCCCTTTAAAATGACGATAGAAGAAAATACAATTTATGGGAGAGGAGTAGTCGATATGAAAGGAGCTGTTGCTTGTATGGTAAAGGTTTTAATTGAGCACGCAAAATCTCATAATAATAATAAAGTGAGTTTACTTTTAACATCTGATGAAGAAGCATCAGGTACATACGGTACTAAGGTAATGCTCGAATGGATGAAAAAACATAATATCAAAATAGATTTCTCTATAATTGGAGAACCAACATCTTCTAAAGTAGTAGGAGATACAATAAAAATCGGAAGAAGAGGAAGTATAAATTTTGAACTAAAGATAAACGGGAAACAAGGTCATGTAGCTTACCCAGATTTTGCAATAAATCCGAATAATATAATTATTAGAATTTTAAATAATATCACTCATTATAAGCTAGATAACGGGAATAAGATCTTCCAACCCTCGAACATTGAAATTACTTCAATAGATGTCGGGAATAATACAACAAATCTTATACCTCAAACTGCTACAGCAAAATTTAATATCAGATTTAACAATATAAAAACATCTGACCAAATTATCTCTGACATGAATTTTTTAGTGAAAAAATATACCTCAGATTATACATTAACAACCAAAGTAAATAGCCAAGCTTTTGTAACAGAAATTACAGATTTTATGAATGAATTTTCAGATATTGTAAAAGATATTTACTCTATTTCCCCAGAATTTTCTACGTCAGGTGGTACGTCGGATGCTAGATTTATCAAAGATAATTGTCCTGTTCTTGAGTTCGGTCTACTAAACCAAACTGCTCACCAAATTAACGAGAGGGCTGAATTTAAGGATTTACAAAAACTCTATACTGTGTATTATCGTGCAATAAAATCTTATCATAATGAAGGCTATAGTTGAGTTATATAGATTTTTAGGACTTACTTAGCTAAGTCTTAGGTTGTGATGCGGGTGTGGCGGAACTGGTAGACGCACTAGACTTAGGATCTAGCGCCGTGAGGTATGGGGGTTCAAGTCCCTCCATCCGCACCATTTTTTAAATAATTGTTGGGTTAATTTTACATGAAAGTTACTGAAATTAAAAATGAGGGCTTAGAGCTTCACTGTCATATCACCGTTCCAGCTAGTACGTTAGCAAAAGCTGTTAGCAATAGACTTCAAGAACTATCAAAAACTGTAAAACTTTCTGGGTTCAGAACTGGTAAAATTCCTCTCTCAATTATTGAAAAAAAGTATAAAGCTTCAATTCTATCTGAAACTATAAATAAAGAAATTCAACACCAAGTTTCTCATCTTATTAAAGATAAAAAATTAAAACTCTCCACTCAAGCTCTTATTGACGATATAAAATTTGAAGATGAAAAAGATCTTGAATTTAAAGTAATGTTTGAAAAAATGCCAGAAATTACTTTTCCTGATCTTGCAGAAGTAAAAATTGTAAAACCAATTGTAAAAATTACAGATAATGAAATCGACTCAAGGGTCAAAGAATTATTGGCGTTCAAAACACAATATAAAGCAGCTACAAAAGCATCAAAAGCAGAAGAAAAAGATAAAGTAATCATAGATTTTGAAGGGTTTTTAGATGGAAAAGCTTTTTCAGGAGGAAAAGCGGAAAATCACGCTCTGGTTCTAGGGAGCAAGACATTTATCCCTGGATTTGAAGAACAATTAATAGGAAAAAAAGCAGGAGATAATGTTACTGTTAAGGTAACATTTCCAGCCGAATATAGTGAAAAATCTCTGGCTGGAAAAGCTACGGAATTTAAAGTAAAAATTCATGAAGTTCAAAAACCTGAAAAGCTTGAAATTAATGATGAACTAGCGAAAGAAGTTGGAGCAGCAAATCTAGATGAGCTTAAAAACAATATTGAGAAAATGCTCTCAAGAGGTTTTGAGGAACAATCTTATACTCATCAAAAAATGGAACTATTCAATCAACTAGAATCCCTATTATCATATGATGTTCCAAAAAGCATGATGGAAAAAGAATTATCTACTTTAACTGCTCAAGTAAGAGAATTGAAAGATGAGGACCCTAAGCTTAAAGGAAAATCTGAAAAAGATATAGATAAATATTCAGAAAAAGTTGCGTTAAGACGAATTAGAATTGGACTTTTTCTGTCAGAATATGCAAATGTAAATAAAATCACTCCTTCATCCGAGGATTTTAAGATTGCAATTACAAAACAAGCTATGGCATTTCCTGGAAAAGAAAAAGAGATTTTTGATTTTTATCAAAAAAACCCTAAAGCATTGCAATCCATTGCTGGTCCCATTTTAGAAGATAAGTCTGTAAAAGAACTTCTTGATAAAAAAGTGAAAATTATAGAAAAGGAATATAGTATTGAAGCTTTCAATAAGCTCATTGAGGAAGCAGAATAAATCCTGGAATGAAAACTAGTCTTGATAGATTACTCGACGGATACCACAGATTTAGAAGAAAATACGCACAAGGTGATGAATCAATTATGCATCATCTATCAGAATCTGGACAAAATCCTGACTCTATGGTAGTAGCATGTTCAGATTCACGTGTAGATCCAGCACTTATTCTACAATGTCAACCAGGCGATTTATTTGTAATAAGAAATGTAGCAAACATTATCCCACCTTTTGTAAAAGATAATTCTCATCATGGTACTAGCGCAGCTTTAGAATATGGTATATGTTTTCTAAAAGTGAAACACTTAATTATACTAGGTCATAGTCAGTGCGGTGGAATCCAAGCCTTATTACATCATGACGATGTGAAAAGAAATGATTTTATTAAAAACTGGGTTTCAATAATGAAAAAAGATAATTTTTGTCCGGAAACCCCTGATGAATACGCAAAATTCGTAATTCAACAATCATATAAAAATTGCATGACATTCCCTTGGATAAAAAAAAGGGTAGATGGAGGTAATTTATTAATACATCTGTGGTTTTTTGATATAAAATCTGGGGAAATTTTTGTTTATTCTGAAGAAAACGATGATTACATACCACTTTTATCCTAAAGGTGACACAGAAATTCATATCATTTCCTATTTTTAAATGATCCAAGCGATTTTTTAAGATCTCAGCGTGCTAATCTATTTATATAGGCTTGTGTGTTTTGTTCTTAAAATCATTTGTCTGATTTAATTTGGAGTTGGTATCAAATATTAGGCAGCAAGTCTTTCTACTTTGTGTGCTATTTTCTTAGCATCTCCTCAGTAAACTTATCTCCACTATCCTTATTATTCTCAAAATAGATAATGATTTTTGATTGCAAATTTTGTTTTATTTTTTGGAGAGCCCATAATTTAAAATTATGCAGATCTATATTGATCATATTGTCTAATTGTTTATTTCTAATCTTAATTTCCTTTTCAAATGAGTCTTCTCTTACCTTAAGATCATAAGCTATTTCTTCTTTTGATTTCTCTTTTATTGCATTAATAATAGAGCCAAGATTTTTGTGCTTTTTTTGTACTGATAAAAGTTCTTCCTCAGCGGATTTAAAGATGGTAGTAGCACTTTCTATTTCATGTTTTATAAGAGATTGAGCCTTTTCCAAAAAAGAAGATATTGTGCAGATTACTCTTCTAATTACTAAAGCAACGAATATAACAAAGCAGATGGCCAACCAAAAATGTTCATCCATTTAATTGCTCTTTTTTTGAAGTTTTGTTGAACTAAAAATTTTCAATAAAAATTGATCAAGCAAAACTTGAGATTTCTTTTCTATATCAACAGCAAAGTCTTTTTTTGCTTTATCAATTGCCTTTTGCATTTGTTCTGTTTTAATACGTTGCTCACTCGCTAGTAACTCTAATCTTTCTGCACATTTTGTTTCAAAATCCTCAATAGTTTTTTTATGTACTTCAGCTACTTTTAAGTAAGCTTTTTTTATTTCATCACTATATTCTTGATTCAGTATAATTGTTTCGAGTCTCATTGTTTCTGCGTTCTGTAGAAGGTTATCAATATATTTATGTCTTGCTTGTATAGAAGTTTCTAATTTTGGTATAAATATATATTTAAGAGCAAAAAATAATGCCACAAGGCATACAAGCAACCAAAAAATTTGCGATGAATAAGTAGATATATCAAGTTGCGGCATAATAACCTAACTTACCAATATTTTAAGAAAAAATTAGCAGCATAGCTATAACAAATGAGAATAGTCCCATAGCTTCAGCAAGGCCAGCTCCAATAAGCGCCATTCTTTGTAATTGATCTGAAGCAGATGGGTTCCTTGCAATTGAATTTAAGAGAGAGCTAAAAATATTACCCACCCCAATTGCAGCGCCGAGCATCCCAAAAGCCATTAGCCCAACACCTATAAATTTTAATGATACTAATTCCATAATATTACTCCTATTTGTTAAAATAATTAGTGCCCATTTAATGCATCATTTAAATAAGCAGACGATAAGATAGCAAAAATATAAGCTTGAAGAATTGCCACAAATATTTCAAACCCTATTAAAACTACAATTAGTGGTATAGGTAGCACTTTCAAAAAAAAAGAAAGCGAAACAATAAAACCAGCTAGAACTTTTAGCAAAACATGACCTGCTATCATGTTGGCTGAAAGCCTTAAACATAAAGTTACAGGCCTTGCTAAAAACGTAAATAATTCAATTATCATGATCAGAGGCGCAAGCCACAGTGGAATACCAGATGGTACAAAAATTCTTAAAAAATGAGCTCCTTGCTTTATAAATCCTGTAATTACTATAGTAAAAAATACTATCATTCCGATAAAAAATGTTACAGCTATTTGACTCGTAGCAGTGTAGCTATATGGTATCATCCCAAGTAAATTACAGAATAGAATAAAGATAAATATGCAAAAAATAAATGGAACAAAATCCTTTCCTCTATCACCTACACTTTGCTGAAGCATATTAGTCACCATTCTATACATAGATTCACTGACTAAATGGATTTTAGAAGGAACATATTGGTTTTGAGCTCTTACAAAAGAGAATAAAAATAGAATTAAAAATGTGGCACAAACCATAACAAGACTCACATTAGTAAAGCTAACGTCACACCCTAATAATTCGAGTTTAATTAAGGGTTTGATCGCAAATTGCTCGAGAGGACTATGTTCCATTTTTTACTTCAGATGCTCATACACTAATTTCATTCCAGCTATTAAACTGAAAATTAAACAAATTATCAACATAATTGGCTTCGTATCAAACAATTTATCTAAACTAACCCCAAGAACTGTGCCCACAATACCGCTTGCAACTATATCACTTGATACAGAGATCAAAAGTGATGCTTTATTGTTTTTTTTGTTTTTACTCATCTAAAAAATATATTTCTCACTTATATTATGAGCATTATAAATAAAATACAAATAAAAAGAGCCCGTTATATAATAACAGGCTCTGTAGTAAATTTTAATCAGAATCAGAACTTGTATCGGTATTAGCTCCTACTAGCTTTATATTTGCAGCAGGCTCAGTAGTTTGTGTCGGTGCATCATCATCCTCTTCGCTTCCTTCTTCCGTTTGTTGAACTGCTGGATCTGTAGTTACCGTACTTGCAACCACTGTAGTTACCGCGCCTGTATTTGTAACATTCTCTTCCGAACCGCTGTCTTCTGCATCTTCAGTATCATCTTTATCACTTTCTTCTTCCGTTTGTTGAACTGCTGGATCTGTAGTTACCGTACTTGCAACCACTGTAGTTACCGCGCCTGTATTTGTAACATTCTCTTCCGAACCGCTGTCTTCTGCATCTTCAGTATCATCTTTATCACTTTCTTCTTCCGTTTGTTGAACTGCTGGATCTGTAGTTACCGTACTTGCAACCACTGTAGTTACCGCGCCTGTATTTGTAACATTCTCTTCCGAACCGCTGTCTTCTGCATCTTCAGTATCATCTTTATCACTTTCTTCTTCTGCGCTTGGAACTGCTGGAACTGGAGGGGCCGTTCCATTGTCTTCTTCCGAACTGCTTTCTTCATTAGATGCTTTGTCATCATCTGATCCAGCTGGGGCTTCGTTATCTTCAAGAGCTGTGATCATGGTACCATCATAAAGATCATCTTTGGTGTCTGCGTCATCAACAACAGGTGTTTTTCCTGCATCTAGAAAAGACCCGACAGAAATAGCAGCAAATGGTGCCATAGCCTTTTGTAGATTAGCTTCAAGAACATCCTTGTTGCGCTGCGCGGCATCTCTTTGTTCTACTAATTCTTTAATTTGCTGATTATAATTATTGAGCTCGCTCTGTGCTACTTGGAGTTGGTCTGTAAGTGCTTTAACAACTTTAATATGCCTAGACATAGCTTTAGTCAGAGCTACAGCTTTTGTTTTTGGTGAGAGTGAACGAGCATCAGATGTAGGTGTTTTGGACATGATATAACCTCTATTTTATTTTACCTATTTTACTAATTCCCTAACTAGGTCTGATGCGAATAGTAAATTACGAAATAATCTATTGCAAAATAATTTAAGACAATTTTTTTTATTAATTTTCACTTGTGGTTATTAAGTTTTGTGAGTGCAAATTTATTCAAAATTTTTTATTGTGTTCACATAAAGAAGATAGTAAACAAATAAACAAAGAACTTAAGGTTATTTATGCGCGAAGTAATTTTAGATACCGAAACTACGGGCTTAGATCCTCGTCAAGGACATAAAATTATTGAGGTAGGTGCCATAGAAATGTATAATAAAGTGGCCACAGGAAAATTGTTCCATTATTATATAAATCCAGAAAGAGACGTTCCTCTTGAAGCATTTCAAATACACGGAATTTCTACCGAATACTTAAAAGACAAGCCAAAATTTATAGAGATTGTTGATGAATTCCTAGAATTTATTAAAGGTGGAGATCTTGTTATTCACAATGCTGCATTTGATATGAATTTTCTAAATTATGAACTTGGTCTATTAAATAAACCGTCTCTAGATCATATATCAGTGATTGACACATTATCAATGGCCAGAAAAAAATTTCCTGGACAAAAAAATAATCTAGATGCACTTTGCAAAAGATTTAGAATAGATAATTCAAGTAGGCAGTATCACGGGGCCCTGAAAGACGCAAATCTTCTTTCAGAAGTTTATATTGAACTTACAGGTGGCAGACAAATTAAGCTTTTAATTGATAATACAGAATCTGAAATAAATAAATTGAGCAACGAGTCTAAAAATTTATATTCCAGTATGGATTTTAAAATAACAAAACCTACATCAGAAGAATTGTTATTGCATGCAGAATTCAAAAGTAAACTTTAGTCATATTTATTATATATATGCAGCTATAAATATCATTTTATGACTCCCAATTCTATTGACAAATTCTGTTTTCTTATTATTATTAGCCATACGCTTAATTTATTATAGAATATCTCATGTCTAGAGTATGTGAACTCACAGGCGTAGGAGTGCAATCAGGTAACAATGTATCACACTCTCAACGCAAAACAAGAAGACGTTTCCTCCCTAATTTGCAAAGAGTAACTCTTCGTAGTGACAAATTGGAGAAGGATTTTAAGTTCAGAGTTACTACTCGTGCTCTTAGAACTATTGAGGTCCATGGTGGTCTTGATAATTATCTTCTTGCATCTTCAATTACGCATCTATCAAAATGTGCTCAATATGTTAGAAAACAGCTAAAATTGAACGAGGTGTAAGATTATGAAGAAAGCAATACATCCGGACTATAAAGAGCTTCGAGTGAAGATAGGTTCAGATATTTTTCATACTATGTCAGCTTGTACACAGAATGAGATTCTTATGGATATAGATTTTCGTAAACACCCAGCATGGACTAAAAAAGGTGTTACTACAGCAAATGACTCTAACCAAAATGTTAGTAACTTTAATAATAAATACGCTGGCTTATCTTTTGGCGTAAAAAAATAGTCGAAGATTTAAAATTATTTCGCTTCCTTATTGAGCTTATGTAATCTATTGTAAATAGGCTTCTTTCTTGACGCGGGGTGGAGCAGCCCGGTAGCTCGTCAGGCTCATAACCTGAAGGTCGTCAGTTCAAATCTGGCCCCCGCAACCAAAATTTTCCTTTTATTTGCACCCGTAGCTCAATTGGATAGAGCACATGACTACGGATCATGAGGTTAGGGGTTCAAATCCTCTCGGGTGCGCCATGCATAATAAATAGTCATTTAATTTTAATATGGGAGACATTGTTGTGCTTCTCAGCCTTACAGTATTAATGCTGGGATCTATTCTTAAGAAAAGGGATCCTTGCTTTCGTATAG